>QMLT01000384.1 GCA_003646875.1 Deltaproteobacteria bacterium | reverse complement strand
ATATAACGGAGGAAACTTTCTATAACATTTATGAGCAGGCCAAAACTGTTTCTAAATTGGATTCTGGCCTAATTACCTATCTCCTGCGAAACCAGAAAACATCAAAAAAGAGACAAACCCAACAAACTCAATAAACACAACAAACAAAGCGAACCAGATAAGTTCCATGAGCTACATACACGAGGCCTTGCAAAAGGCACAGAAAGAGAAAGATGCCAGGTTTCCAAGATACAAAAAAATATTATTAGGCGCCAGGGGAAAACCGGGTATTTTCTTTTCAAAAATTCTTTGGCTGATTTTTGTCTTTGTCATTTTACTTGCTTTTACAGTCAATTCATGGTTCGATTTCAAATATAAAAAGACGATATCAGCCCCTGAGAATCAAAAGGCCGTGGTAAGCTATAAGGCAGAGGCCTCTCCAAATGGAGCGGATTTTTATAAGAGGGCGAAATATTTTCAAAAAATCGGCCGTTTGGAAAAAGCACAGAGATTGTATAAGCAAGCTCTTGCGCTTGAGCCGGGCAATGTTTTTGTTTTGAATAATTTAGGGGTTATCTATATTCAACAGCGAAACTATTCAGAGGCTATAAACAGCCTTGAAAGCGCTATTCGGCTAAAACCAAAATATGCAGACCCATATTACAACCTGGCATGTCTCTATGCATTGAAAGGGAAGGTGATGAAAAGTTTGGAAAACCTGAAAAAGGCCGTTTCACTAAATAAATCAGCGAGAGAGTGGGCTCGAAAGGACAGAGACCTACAAAACATGAGGGGCATGCCCGAGTTTGAAAAGATAACAGGAAAGAGATAAAAGAGAGCCGGAGCGCCACAATGGGACTAAATTATTATATTATAGGAAAATATGCTGAATAGGATTGAACAGATGGACTGGGATGGCATTCAAAAAAAGATTGGAAAGTTGGTGAAAAGGAAAACAAAAAGAGCAAAATACGCTAAGGATCCTCTTCTCCAATACTCCAATAAGCCAATGCTCCAATACTACGTTACAAAATATACTCTTTGCTTTCTGTCTTTAGGATTATGCCTGTTTGTAAGTAATTCCATGGTTCAGGGTGCAAGGCTTGCAGGTGAAGAGGGCGTGATATCTGTTACCCCTAAACCTAGCCAGCCGGTGAAAAATCCAGCCCAGGCAAAGCCTGTTCCAGAAAAAGAGCATCCCGAAGCCCAGGTAAAGACACCAGCAGAAAAGAAAATTACCCAGAAAAAAAAGGTCTCAGCAAAACAGGAGCCGGATACCCGTTATGTTACCATCGATTTTGACAATGTAGATATTGGACTCTTTATCAAGTTTATAAGCGAATTGACAGGCAAGAACTTTGTAGTGGATAAAGGAGTGAGAGGGAAGGTGACGATTATTTCCCCTACCAGGATATCAATAAAGGAGGCCTATAGAGTTTTTGAATCTGTGCTGGATGTCCATGGATTTACAACTGTTCCGGCCGGAAATATCATCAAGATTGTGCCAGCTCTCCATGCAAGGTCTAAAAACATTGAAACCAGGCTCCGAGAGGAGGCTATTGTCCCTGAAGACAAGGTTGTGACCCAGCTAATTCCCCTTGCATATGCTGACCCCGATGAACTTAAAAAACTTTTTAGACCATTGATATCAAAGAGCAGTGTGATTGCCTCATATTCCCCTACACGTATGTTGATTGTTACCGATGTGCTTTCCAATATAAGACGTCTGCTTAAAATTGTTGAAGCTATTGATGTAAAAGGCATTGGTGAAGAGATATCTGTGATTCCCCTTGAACATGCAACGGCATCTTCTCTATCGAAACCATTAGTAAGTATTTTTCAAAAGGCAACTCGGAGGTCCAAAAAAGGCGCACCCATAGGCCCCGTTGTCAGAATTATGGCTGATGAGAGGACCAATTCCTTGATAATATTGGCAACAGAGGACGATACCTTGCGCATTAAAAAGCTTATAAAACTATTAGACAAAGAGATTCCGCGAGGGGAGGGAGATATCCATGTCTACTACCTTCAGAATGCAAATGCCGAAGATCTTGTCAAGGTACTATCAGCGCTTCCCTCTGAAGAAAAAAAGCAGGCGGCAAAAGGCAGGGCTCCTGTTATCTCTAAAGAGGTACAGATCGTGGCGGATAAGGCGACCAATTCCCTGGTAATCAAGGCAAAAAAACATGACTATCTTGTCATCGAAGATATCATCAAGAAGCTGGATATCCCACGACGAATGGTTTATATCGAGGCCCTGATCATGGAAGTCAATGTGGATAAGGAGTTCAGGCTTGGGGTGGAGTGGTTGGGAATGGAGGATTTTACGTATCACGGGAGGAAGGGCGGCTATTTTGCTGGCTCAGGAGGGGCTGGCGGAGTTGGGGACTACAGTGGCATAACAGGATTGGCAGGAATTCCACCGTCTCTACCTTCAGGTTTTTCCCTGGGGGTTGTTGGCGAGGCTATCACAATCGGGGATGTGGTTTTTCCAAATGTAGCCGCCATCTTACAGGCATACCAAAAGGATTCCGATGT
>QMLT01000383.1 GCA_003646875.1 Deltaproteobacteria bacterium | reverse complement strand
GTTTTTATTTTTATGAGCAGTGTAGTTAAAAAAAGAAGAAAAAAGATAAGGAAACATAAATATAGAAAATTACTAAAATCTACGCGCCATAAAAATAAACGATAGTCTTTCATTTTTTTTAAAAAAATAAAGGGAGACTTGAAACAAAGTCTCCCTTTTTGTGCGCACATGTAATTTTTATGAATACCATCCGCCACCAGTTTTTTTACCGAATTTACCGGCCCTTACCATAGTTTTTAATAAATTTGGCGCGACCCATTTGTTTTCTTTGTTCAACTCATTAAAGAAATATTGCGTTACAAAGTATGCGATATCAATCCCTGTCAAGTCCATCAATTCAAATGGACCCATAGGATAATTGAGACCATTTTTTACTGCCTTATCAACATCCTCAATAGATGCAATACCTTCCTCAACAATCTTGATAGCCTCGATCATATGCGGAATCATTATTCTGTTCACAATAAAACCTGGCGAGTCCTTTTTGACTTCCACAGTTGTCTTACCCATTTTCTGTGCCAATTCTGTCGTAGTGTTTACAGTGTCGTCACTTGTTGAATAGCCTCTAATTATTTCCACAAGCCGCATTAAGGGCACGGGGTTAAAAAAGTGCATCCCACAAACCTTATCAGGTCTTTTAGTGCTTGCGGCTATTTCTGTAATTGACATAGATGATGTATTGGTAGCCAAAATAACATCCGGTTTACATAATTCATCTAACTGCTTAAAAACGCTCTTTTTTAAATCTAAATCTTCAATAACGGCTTCTACAACAAAATCAACATCCTTAAGCTCATCCATGTCTATTGTGCCTTTTATTCGGCCAATAATAGTGTCTTTTTCAGTTGCATCCATTTTCCCTTTTTCTACACTTCTTGAAAGAAACGTCTCAATATTCTTCATTCCCCCTTCTACAAATCTCATTTCAATGTCTCTCATGACAACATCACACCCGATTTGGGCCGCTACCTGAGCAATGCCATTGCCCATAGTCCCTGCGCCAACAACACCTATCTTTTTGATTTCCATAACTCCTCCTTAATTAGTTGTTAATATTTTATACTAACTATATTAAATAACATCTTCAAATCCCTAAATAAATCCTACGATGTTAAAAAAATTTGAAAATTGTTAACAGTAATAAGTGACGGTAGAAAAATTTCAAAAACCGTCCTGTTTCTAACATATTCAGAAATAGATCACAAGGATCTAAGTGAACCAGTATGGATAAAATCCTTAAATTCTTAGCCTACGAGCACAAGCATTATCACCCAGGCCTCTGTTACTTTATCACATATGGACTTATCAAGTGCGCATTAACATCCTGACCCTGTTGTCGAGGTAGTTAGAAAGAGCAGAAGAATTTTTTGGAGACCATCCCAGCGATTGTTCCCACACATCATCACTTTCCATGCAGAGATAAATTCCCAGATTATCGTGCCATTTTTTTAATCTTTCTGATAAGTTAGCATACATTTTTACCCTAATGGGTTTGAAATATCTCTGTTTACCGTCTAAACCGGTAACAAATTCACCATTAAAGATATGCGTACCTGGAAATCTTTTTAAAATACGCCACTTGAGTTCTGGCATATACCTAAAAGAGCCAATGCTTATCCAGATAATAGAGGCTGGATCAATATATCTCTCCAAAAGTTGAACAATCTCTTCATATTCATTTTCCCATCCAGGATAATTTATCAGGGGATCAAAATGAAATGCTATTACAAATCCTGCTTTCTGGCATTCCCGTGCGGAAATGATTCGCTCTTTTAGGCTTGCTGTCTTTCCCTCTTCATTGGCTATAATTCGAGAGGTATTTAAAGACCATGCGGCAACTATCCCTTTTCTATAGCTACTTTTAATAATGTCTTTGATAAAAGAGGTTTTTGTCTTGAGTTCCAGTATACAGTTCTTTCTGACAGAAAAAAAGGGGAGTAAAAAATCAGTCCATCCAGTAATATAATTAAGGGCGAGACTATCGGTAAATTCTCCTGTCCCAATCCGGAATATCCTGTCTGGCTGGTTATCAATAATCTCACCTATCACATTAAGTTCATCTTCTAAGTTAGTAAAAAGCCTTAATGATGGTTGATTAACGTAGGACTGTAGAAAACAGTAAGTACATTCCATTGGGCAGTTGATACCTACATTGAGGATCTGGTACCCGCAGCAGATATATCTCCTTGTGCCCGGACATGGTTTTAGGAATTCACCTTTATAGTGGATAAGCCTCAGCGAGTCTTTATCCATCTCTTCAATATCATCCCGCAATGCTAATTCATTTGATCCTGCACGCTCTATTGGTATATTTGGCAACTTTCCAATTATTTTCTTTGATAAAGAGTCCTTTTCAGCCTCTCTTTCAATCAAAATTCGCCTCACTTTAAATCGTTTCATAGGTATTTTCTAATTACTCAGGTATCTTGCCACAAAGCCTGCCCTGGCGCGAGCACCTTAGCATATATTGCAACTTATATAATACCTATTTATGTCATATAATATAGGTAGGCATTGCATGCCAAGTCTGGGCCAG
>QMLT01000382.1 GCA_003646875.1 Deltaproteobacteria bacterium | reverse complement strand
TATGGGGGTCTGCCTGTGCATTAGTATAGGGCATGAGACAAAAAAAGACATACCCATGCTCCTTAGATGCAGCATTTTTAAGCTACTGCCCCAACTTATTGAGAAGTTACCGCAAGGAGCTAAATAATGAGACACTGCCACATATCCGTCAGCAGCTATTACCCTCGGACAATCACATCATTCCGATATTAATCGGGATTACGGTTTATTTACTCCGCTCGCACCGAAATTGTAGCGACGCCTGGTGAGGAGGCCCGCAAGAAGGTAGCGGGGAAGTGCCGACGTCTCCGTCGTGAGCTAAATGGAGTTATGAGGAATCCTCAAGCGCCGTAAGTCTTTGTCCAGAGAAGTCCTCAAAGTATTTCTGTAATAGCTGCTTTCTTGATTGCCATTAGGGGATGTGCTCTAAAACCGCCAGTGTCCAGATCAACTAATTCTATCAATAATTTTCCGCACTCGTATCCACAATACCGGGTAAATATCAAATGAGGGATTGCTTAGCGCCAATCTGCCCCAGCGGGCGCTTATTTGCGGCTGTAGTGTCTGAATTGGAGAATATATAGAATTTTCTTTGACATAAAGCGCAATAAATTGTATGAAAATAGTAATTACTCAGTTTCAGCGGTTCACGGTTCAAAGTTTAAGTCTGCCCTGCCCGCCCTGGCGCGACTTGCTTGGCAAATATTGCAATTCAATTTCTATATTAGTTATAAGTCCTGGCAATACAGCCTAGGCATTGCATGCCAGGTCTGGGCCAGGGGTTAAAGATTGAAGAGCGACCAACAATGAGCCCTGAACCCGACAACTTGAGTAATTATAATCAATATTTCGTTCTGAATGGGAATCTATAGAAAAATCTTTTGGCCGCTCGATACCAAGTATATAATTATGAAAGTAGACTATGGAAGATTGAAGTGGGAAGAAGAAAAGGAAAAAAGGGAAAAAAAGGCATTGGAAAACCATGCCAGGCTCTCTAAATTATTTAAAGAAGACAGGTTTGCATTTGAGCGAGAAAGAAAAAGAATGATTGATGAAATAATTAATAGTGTAGAAGATGAAGAGCAGAAAAATAGACTACGAGCTTTTCAGGAGTCTTGGGATAAAAAAATGAGAGGCGCTGGATCAAGACGCAACAGGTTTGTCCTAGCGCAAACACTCTTTTGGGAACATTTCCATGAGACCTGGCAACCAGCTATACAAAAGTTTAATTACCTCCTGAACAATAAACAAAGTATAAAAAATCCTAATCCATAAGCATATAACAAATACCTTGTTCCCTTTAGCCAGAATGCAATATTTCCCTCCTGACCTGCTTGCTAACCTCAAGGGTGTGTCATATCACTATCCCTCGTTTTTGCCCCCAGTCGGCTTAGTCCGTTGCGTGGCTAAATTCCTAACCTCATCAACTGCCACAGAAAATTCAGTACCGACCTCACCCGCTCTGGCTGCCTCAAATGCCGCATTCAAGGCAAGAAGTTCCCTCTGCAATGCAAGGAACTTCCCTTTCTCTTCCATTATAGCCTTTGTGGTTTGTTGTGACATGCTATCGTATTCCCACTTCCAAGTTTTCCTTCATGTGAATAGGGAAACCCTCAAAGCCCTCTGATCTCGCAGTCGGGAAACACAATGTTAAAACATTCAATCAAATTATCATTTCTTTCCGAATTGCCGGTTAAAATTACTATTTGATCCATTAAAGCCCCTATATGCTACATATCTGGATGGCATTATCAGGCTATTATCGTGTATAATTTAATATATCAGCAGGAATGATGCCAAAGGAATGCACAGAGATATTTTCCAATTATTGCAGTGACTTGACCCTCGTTTATTGAGGTACCTGTTAGTGTAGTGTGGGCTAATTTGACACAGACTTCATCAATGTGTCAAATTCTTGACACGTAATAAGGTAGCTTGATGCACTGTTAATTTTGTTGGCATCCAAGAAAAAATCGTAACTGGCACCTTTCCAAGTTACGTCTTTACCATAAAATAGAAGAAATATCAGGACAGGCCATCTACAGTGATTGCTTACCAAGATGCCGTTATTATTCCAGGCGCCAATCCTTTCGTCATATGCCTTGCGAAGATGCCCCGCAGAAAAGATGCACGCACATCCTAGAAGCCTTTTAAGTGCCACCTCAAACTCCCTTTATTAAGATATAACCTTTGGAGGCCCGTAGCCATCACGTGGTTTATTATTTTGGTGTTGAAGTTGGGTGGCACATAATTTATTGCTTTTCCTTCAATCTGATTTTATTAATATTCGGAATTTCTTTCCAAAACTTTAACAATTTTATCCCTTATTCAAAATCTCATCTATACTTCGTGAAAGTTCCTTCATATTAAAAGGCTTCTGTATGAAACCATCGCAACCTCTCTCTAATATCTCAGTTGCCTGTCCCTCAATGTTGTATCCGCTTGATAAGAGAACTTTTATATCAGGATTTATCTCTTTCATTCTTTCATAGACCTGGCCACCACTCATGTCCGGCATGATTATGTCAAGAAGCACTATATTGATTTTATCTTTGTTTT
>QMLT01000381.1 GCA_003646875.1 Deltaproteobacteria bacterium | reverse complement strand
TTATTTAATCAAGCAACAGAGATTGAAGTGAGCTAATCTGCCGCGTGAGCGGCTTACTTGAACAAGGAGCTGAAGGCGACGCTGTAAAACGCCTGCCTCAGCTCCGCCATTATGTAGCAAGGAAAGATTACTGCTCCAAGCAAAATCTTTCGAGCTGCGGGATTGTATTTGCAGAAAACAACAAGATCTGCTGGGAAACCGAAAATGCGACTTTCCCCTGAATGTTTGTCTTGTTTTTTCTATGAAAGAACGACCAGCAAGACCACACAATACCTCGCAAGAAAAAGCCCTTGAGGTGCTTGACCGAAGTGAAAAAGTGGGTCTGGTTCACACAGTAAGCAATGTCGCCAGAGGAATATTTTATGTGTGTAATTGCTGCGGATGTTACTGTCAGATACTCAGGGGAATAAACGAATTTGGCATCGAACAATTAGTTGCCAAGGCAAATTACTATGCAGTTGTTGATCAAGAGCTTTGTCTTGGTTGCGGAATATGTGAGGAACGTTGCCAGGTGCACGCATGTACAGTGAATGAGGTATCAATAATAGACCTGAATAAATGTATCGGCTGCGGTATTTTTGTTAACGGGTGTCCTAATGAAGCAGTGAAACTCAACGTAATGCCTGATGCTGAGATAATTCACCCCACAGACAATTATAAGGCATGGGAGCAGCAACGGCTCAACAACCGAGGGCTCATTAAATAAAAAGACCGAACCACAATTTACTACAGAAGGGAGTGTGTAAAAAATGACACAAATTAAAGATGATTTGACCATTGAGCAACTGAAAAAAGTTATGAATTTTATAAAGGACGGCGACACTACCCATGAAGATATTGTTGAT
The DNA here is from genome assembly GCA_003646875.1 of Deltaproteobacteria bacterium. Lineage (GTDB taxonomy): Bacteria > Desulfobacterota > DSM-4660 > Desulfatiglandales > B25-G16 > B33-G16. The sequence continues at coordinate 1,697 of QMLT01000381.1, read as the reverse complement.
ACCGTTCATACCCTTTTAAAAAGACCTGAGAATGTCTTCTTTCGAAACATTGGTCGCGGAAGAGGAATGTGGGTGGCAAGAAACAACACCTTGATATGTTCACGAACACCAGAACCAACTTCGTGGTATTTAGGGGGATGTAGATGGAAGGAGTACAATAACGAGAGAGAGGCAGAAGCTGATGTGCGAAATCTTGCCAAGGGAATGAGCTACAAGTGGGCGATTCTTAATTTGATGTTTTCAATGATGGCTCTGGAAGGAAAAGCGACTATCGAAGAGGTGAGGGCATCAAGGATTGGTGGAGGAAAGTCTGTAATCTATGAACCACACTACAATACACAGGATTTCTCAAGAGCTGATCAACCATTGTCTGATAAGGAAAAAAGGGTACTAAAAAATAAAGTTGTGCCTATACTTCAAGGCCTCGTTCAATATATATTTGCACCGGATATGGGCACATGTTGTGCACATGTTGATTTTGTAGCACAATATGCCCCGTATAATGTTGCCTGTCTATCTTTAGAAAACGGTGGCTCTGGTGATCCTTCTTTAGTTACAGCAAGAGGAGTATATGAGTCAATGTTAGAATCTGTTATGTATCACCTCAATCAGAAGGACCTGAATAATGTAACTATTGCCTTCCAAGGCCTTGGAAAGGTCGGCTCACATCTTTTAGATTACATTGTTCAGGATAATCCCAAAGTAAAGCTTATTATCGCGGATATAGATAGTGTGAAAGTCGATGAAAAACTGAGAGAATTAAAAGAGAAAGACATTGCTGTAAAAAGCATTGAACCCAATGAGATCTATAATCAACCATTTGATATCTTCAGCCCAAATGCTATGGGTCAGGTTGTTAACCCCTCAACGGTAAGAAGGATGATGAGGGCAAATCGGGATAAGAAACTGCTAATTGTTGGGGCTGCAAATAACCAGATAGACGAAAGACACAGTGGGAGCAGAAAAGAGGTGGAGAACTTATTTAAGCGATTTAACATGCTCTATGCGCCTGACTTTGTAGTAAATCTTGGAGGAATCCTTAATTTAATCTATGAGTTTGAAACGGTAAAAAAGGTATTTGGCGGGAAATATAATCAGAAGAGACCCCTTGAAGTGATCCATGGTATACGACCAATACTACGAGAGATATACAATCGCAGCAAAACAATACGCTTGTCAACTCAGGCCGTGGCAGATCGTCTTGCTGAAGAGCACATTGCACGATGGGCTCTGTTTAATGGCTTTGGGCATGATGAGTTAATAGATAGAAGCTATTTGGTTGATTTATTGCCAACAAGTTCCGGAAACACCACACCTATCTCTTGATTTTGATTGTATGGGGATTATGGGGTTGCATCTTTTATTTTAATGAATTCCGGGGAAACAGCAGTCAGGATATTTCCCAGGTGAGGATAGGTTTTTCTTCTCGACCCTGATTTTATAGGATAAAGTCTTTAAAGTGCATCATTTTTAATACACTGGAGCATAAAGCCTGCCTTTTATTCGACAGACTGAAACACACGATAAATCATGTAATTTTCTTTGTATTCATGAATGGTTAAAAACCCTGGAAGGTAACTTCTCAATAAGTTGGGGTATCTGTCGGGCAATAAGGCACAACAAGGCCTACATAAAGTCAGGGAGCATGGGTATGTCTTTTTTTGCTCCATGCCCTTAATAAATAGGGGGCATCAGCG
>QMLT01000380.1 GCA_003646875.1 Deltaproteobacteria bacterium | reverse complement strand
AGGGACAATTCCTATCTGCTTTCCATCCACAGAGATCAATCGTACTGTTTTTGCCTTGATTTGCTCGTTAACCCTTACGGCCGGTTTTTTGCTTATTGTTAGCTCCTGTTAAGAAGTGCCTAAAGTGCCTAAAATTTAGTCAAACCCACACTTTCTTGACATGCAATATGCAACCATCAATCCCTAAATTCTGAATTCACAATCAATAACTTTAAGTGCTTTAGTTCATTTTAGGCGCTTTTTAACTTTACCTCATTTTTTATTCTATCTATTAACTCTGTTGGCGGCATAGGGGGCAAGTTATGACCATCCCTTAAACGAACGGTAACATTGCCTGTTTCCATTTCTTTGTCCCCGATTATCACCATGTAGGGGATCTTTTTTGTCTGGGCCTCTCTCACCTTGAAGCTAAGTTTTTGATTCCGAAAGTCTTTCTCTGCTCTCACTCCTGTATCGGATAGGATTTTTAGTAAATCTTCACCGTATGGGATATTTCGATCAGTTATTGTTAGGATAATTACCTGTACCGGCGCAAGCCATACCGGGAAGGCCGCACCATAATGCTCGATGAGGATGCCAAAGAATCGCTCCAGAGAACCAAGGAGAGCGCGATGCACCATGTAGGGTCTATGTTCTTGTCCATCTTTTCCGATGAATGTCATGTTAAAGCGCTCAGGCAGGGTAAAGTCGAACTGAATGGTAGTACACTGCCAGGCACGACCCAAAGCGTCCTTGATTTTTATGTCAATCTTCGGCCCGTAGAAGACTGCCTCGCCCTCCTCACGCCTGTAAGAAAGCTCCCTACGTTCAAGGGCATTGACCAGAGATCCCTCAGCCATCTCCCACATCTCATCGTTACCGATGTACTTTTTCTTTCGCTCCGGGTCACGAACAGATAACATTACCTCATATTCATAGAAGCCAAAGGAACGCAGAAGATGGAGTGTCAGGTCAAGGCAGTTGAGGATCTCGTCCTCGATCTGGTCTGGACGACAGAAAATGTGGGCGTCGTCCTGCGTAAAACCTCGTACTCGCAGCAGGCCATGTAAGACACCAGACCGTTCATAACGGTAGACTGTGCCCATTTCAGCCCAGCGGAGGGGCAATTCGCGGTAGCTCCGGATCCGGCTGCGGTATATCGTGATGTGAAAAGGGCAATTCATCGGCTTAATGTAAAACTCCTGACCCTCGATGTCCATGGGGGAGTACATGTTTTCCTGGTAATAGTCCAGATGACCGCTGGTCTGCCATAGCTTTGCTCGGCCGATATGAGGCGAGTAAACTATATCATAGCCGGCCTTATAATGTTCCTGGCGCCAGAAATCCTCGATGATGGTGCGTATCGTTCCTCCCTTTGGGTGCCATAGGATTAGGCCTGGTCCAACATCATCCTGAATGCTGAACAGATCCAGCTCCGGACCCAACTTACGGTGGTCCCTTTTTTTTGCCTCCTCGAGATTTTCGAGGTAGGTGTTAAGGGATTCCTGATCAGCAAATGCAATGCCATAAATCCTGCTCAACATGGCTTTTGTTTCATCTCCCCTCCAGTATGCACCAGCAACATGGGTTAGATGAAAGGCCCTTATTTTTCCTGTTGAGGGCAGGTGAGGGCCTCTGCACAGATCGGTAAAGTTTCCCTGCTTGTATATACTCACCACTTCTTCTGAAAGATCCTCGATCAGTTCAACCTTATACGTCTCGCCCTGGGATTTAAAAAATTCAATTGCCTCATCACTGGGGACCTCGCTTCTTATGAAGGGAAGATCCTTGCGGATTATCTCAGCCATTTTCGACTCGATCTTTGGGAGATCATTGGCATCAAAAGGCCTCTTATAGTCGAAGTCATAATAGAAGCCATCTTTGATGGCCGGGCCTATGGTTACCTTTACCCCGGGAAAGAGAGCCTTCACTGCTTCAGCCATCACATGGGCAGCACTATGCCGCAATATTTGCAAACCCTCTTGGGAATCGACATAAACAGGTTCAAGTTTTGCTGAGGAGTCAATCTCTGTTGAAACATCTTTTATCTCACCATTTATCTTCACGGCAGCTAAATTTTCGGTATTATCTATACCCAAGGCCTGTAATGCCTTAAGGCCGCTAAGGCCTTGAGAGGAGACGGCAACAGAAGCAGAGCCTTTTAGATGGATTGTTATATTTTTTTCCATGGATTCCCATCTGGGTTGAAAATAAGGCACCTTCACCAATACATTAGTTAGATGCCTTTTTGTTTCTAATCATAATAATTTTTTTATGGTCATCTATATCATCTTTATTCATTTTGTTGCAAGTCTTTATTTTGTCGTATCGATGAAGGATTATGATTTGATTTTTAAATGTCATCTAATCATTCCTTAAGCATTTTTCAATACATTTAATCAAAATATATCCTTCAAGTTGATATATATAGAGCAATTGCCAAATGGAAAGAAATTTGAATTGAAAAAGTGAAATTATTTGATCTGATTTGTTAACAAAAGACAGGGTAGTTGTACTTTGGTCTGCTCTCCAGCTCCAGAAAGAATCGCACAATGGGCCAGCTGATTACCGGCT
>QMLT01000379.1 GCA_003646875.1 Deltaproteobacteria bacterium | reverse complement strand
CAGGACTGACAGACAGCGGGCAATGGTTGACCCGGCAAACCCCTTGATGCCCCCAATGTATGCCGGGGAGAAAGAGTTCAGAAGGGCAGAAATCAAGGTAATGATGACAATCTGGGATTTCGGGAGTTACATATTGTGGATGCTGAGCCATTGCTTACTCGCAACAAGTAAAATCGTTATACTGCCATAAAATTTGACTATAAGATGAAAACAACTGCTATCGTTCCGGTTTTCAATGAAGAAAAAACTATTAGGAATATTTTATTTACTCTAAACAATTCAGAGTTGATAGATGAGATTGTGGTTGTTGATGATGGCTCCACCGATAATAGTTTGGAGGAAATCAAAAGTTTTGAACGAGAAATGTCAAAAAAACTGAAAGTCATTTCTTTAAAAAAGAATTTAGGAAAAGGAGACGCTGTTAGAATAGCCACAAAAAATCTAGAAACCGATATCCTGTTTTTCTGTGATGGAGATCTGACTAATCTCAATGAAGAACACATAAAACAAATACTAAAGCCATTTAACCATGAAAAAAACATAATGTCCGTTGGCATAACGCAACTTTATGGAAAGGTTGGCACTTTTTTATATAAAAATCTGCTTCTATCTGGAGAGCGTGCTTTACCCTACACACATTTTAAGGAGATAAGAAGGGATCCATTGATAGAGAAATATGGATTAGAAGCAGTAATGAACGACTATTGCAAGAGAAATAATATTCTTATCCATAAATATATTTTAAAAGATGTGGAGGGTACGCTCAAATCAAAAAAGTGGAATAGGGGTAGCTATTATCTAATAAAAGAAATATTTGAGATCATTTTTGTGATGATTAAGCTGAAGATGAGGATTTTTGGCTGCTAAAAATAGCATCTATGACAAATACTCAGTTAGTAAAATATAAAATACAAAATGGCGTTAGGGCTTTTCGTAAATTGATTAAAATGATGGAATAAAAGGCAAAAAAATCATCCAATATAGGCGGGAATTCAAGGTATTTGCGGCGCTCAACTTTTATTATTGACATATATTTTTTTGTGACTAATTTAGGCTAAAGAACGATTGTAGTCCAAAATACTAACAATAGGATAATCATTAACAAAAAAAATTTGAAAGGAGGTGGTAGCCATGTCCGGGAATCATTTAGCCGAAAACCTGACAGAAAGGAAGAACGTTATTGTTGGCAATGCGCAAGATGCAATTATCAACCAGGTCAGCAATATTTTATTACGAATGCGTGGCAAGCTTTCCCGGAAGGCATGGAGGAAACTGCTTAAGATAGCTGACAACCTGGATAAGGATGGAACTTATGCACCGGCCATCAATGCTGTTCGAGGCGCCTTTGATAATAACCATCCCTATATCCAATTTATTGAAATTATAGCCAAAAAAAATTCTCATTGCCGCAAGAGGCTTATAAACAATTTTTTCCTTAATGCCGTTTTTAGAGGGATAAAAAAGAGGAGAGAATTCTCACATAATAACAATACATCTCAGCCCTTCTTCTTTGTTATCTCCCCGAGTATGAGGTGTAATTTACACTGTCTTGGGTGCTATGCCGGGAATTATCCTCAAAAGGATAAACTGTCCTATGAGACAATTGATCAGATCCTGAAGGATGCAAAAACAATGGGCATATATATGGTCACTGTCTCTGGTGGCGAGCCATTTTTCAGGGAGGATATCCTGGATCTCTTTGCCGCCCACAATGACATCTACTTTCAGGTCTTCACCAACGCCACCTTGATAGACTCCGCACTGGCTAAAAAGATTGCCCGATTGGGAAATATTGCGCCTGTAATCTCATGCGAAGGTTTTGAGGAAGAAACAGACTATCGCCGAGGCAAGGGGACGTTTCAAAAGATATGTCAGGCCATGGATAATCTAAAAAAGGCCGGGGTAATCTACGGTTTTTCCACAGTGCCGGCCGCCTATAATTATCAAACCCTGCTCAAAGAGGAATATTATAAATTTCTTGTTGACAAAGGGGTCCTGTTTGGCTGGCTTTTTCAGTATATCCCTATTGGTTTCAAACCAGACCCTAATCTTATGCTGACCCCGGAACAAAGAGTAACCCTCCATGACAGGGTTAAAGAAATGCGCAGCAAATACCCCTTGTTTGTCGCTGATTTCTGGAATGATGGTCCTTATGTAAATGGATGTCTGGCAGGCGGGCGAACGGAGGCAGGCTATTTCCACATTAACAGTAATGGTGATATTGAGCCCTGTGTTTTTGCACACTTTGCTGCTGATAATATCAGAGATATCTATGAACGCGGCGGGCGCTTGTGGGATGCCCTGAATTCCGACTTTTTTAAGGAGATCAGGGCAGGGCAGCCTTGGAACAAATATCATCAAATGCCATGTATGGTGATCGATAATCCCCAATGTCTCCGGAATGTGGTTAAAAAGACTCATCCCTATCCAACACATGAAGGCGCTGAATCTATAATTGAGGACCCGGTATTAGTTAATCATCTCGACAATTATTCAAAAAAGCTGGAAGCTATTTTAAGGGAAAGGGATTTCTTAAATCACCATATGGAAATAAAGGCT
>QMLT01000378.1 GCA_003646875.1 Deltaproteobacteria bacterium | reverse complement strand
GCCTCTATGTCATCTAAAAAGCAGATCGTTGTAATCATAAGGGCGAAATCAAATAGACAATCTTCAAAGGGGAGTGCTTCCGCCACTCCATCAATGACCTCAATGCCTCTTTTCTGAGCCACTTCCCTCATTGCTTTCGATGGTTCGATCCCAACCCTAATTCCCAACGGTACAGCGAAGCGCCCTGTGCCTACACCAATTTCAACTCCTGCCCCTTTTTTCGGCAATAGATACTCTACAGCCTGAAGTTCAGATTTGTAGGCAAACACATTTTTCTCAAACCACTCTTCGTACTTGACCTTATGTCTCTCAAAGGGCTCTATTTTTGCCATTGCCTTATTACAAATCTATATTTCTACCATTTTGTTAGCTCATTCGTATTGAATCTTAACATGGTTGAATAAATCTATTTAGCCTCTCTCTCTAATTCTTTGATCCTGGCATCGATTTGGTCCATTTGCTGCTTTAGCATCTGGGCCTGGTCCCGTAAAAAATTTATTTCCTGCTCTGGCGCCATAGGTGGACCAAATGGTGACATTCCTGGCGCTCCATACCCTCCGGGTGGTGGATAATCAGGTTGACCATAGGATGACGCTCCATACCATCCTGGTGGTGGGTAATAGGGCATCTGTGGCATACCTCCATAGGGATAACCCATTCCCATAGGTGGTCCCCACGGAGAAGGCCATCCTCCATATGGGTAATATCCGTAGTACATGTCTGCCTCCTTTTTTTAAATGTTGTTTACTGCTTAGGATAATCATAACAGTATCTCATTTCAATACTATGTGGATCACAATATTCCATTTTATATTGTTTTTAGACCATAAGAGAGCGATCCTGGCAGATTATCCAGGACTGCTCTCGAGGTCTTGTTGCAGAGTTTACCACCATCTTCCTCTGCCACCGCCAAATCCTCTGCCAAAGCCAAATCCTCTGCCAAAGCCATACGCACCATAAGGATAGGCCGCATATGGAGTAGAGTAATAGGTTCTGTAAGGTGGTGTATAGCCTATACCATAAGGAGTTCTATAGGGGTATGCCCCTACATACGGTGGTCTTACTCCAGCATAATAGGGGTTACAGAATCCTCTGCCTCCTCCAGTCATAGGACCCATTCCTCTGGGGCCTGTTCCATCAAATCCTGGCATATCGTTCACCTCCTTTCTATCTCTTTATGGGAAGCGGGTGCCTCTTCTTCTTCTTCCTTTCCCATCTTTTCCACCAGTGCCCTTGCCCCAAGCACCAGCACACCCTGGCATTATAAATTGAGGATCAAATAACGTGTTTGTTAAAAATGCCTGTACTACCTCTTCTACCTGGCCAGAGATCCAGGGAATCAGCTTAATCCCCGCAGTTGTTATCATATAGACAAGTGGTCGTGAGATGGCCCCACAAATAAGGGTATCTATTCCCAATCCAGTAAGCCTCATGGTTTTGCTGGGAAGAAAATGCTCACTGATATCTGTCTCGAATCGGAATACTTCGATTTCCTCTTTTATCTCCACTACTAACAATCTTGATGCCGTATCAAAAACGGGAGAAACCCTCCCATTCCATGTTGGTATGGCGATTTTCATTGCTGCATTTATTTTCAACAATGTCCGTTGATTGTTGCTGGTGGTCCGTCGCAAAAAAAGTACAATATATTAACTTACTCAAATATGGCAAATAACTCCTGACAACGGTCAACTTCCAGTAAGTTATTTTCCTTCCAGATCCTTTATACGGGAGAGGATGGAATTCAGTTGCTCCCGTAAGGCCTTTGCATCGGCCTTGAGCGCTCCAAGCTCCTGATCAGGAGATGAGGGAGGTGGTGCTTGAGGTGGGGTATATCCTCCTTGCATTCCCATTCCTCTGCCCATTCCTCTGCCCATGCCTCGGCCCATGCCTCGGCCCATACCCATACCTCCACCAGGATAAGAACCTTGAACAGTGCCCATGCCGAAGTGATCTGGGACACTCGCCTGATTTGTGGGTGAGAGCTCACCTTTCTTGTATCTCTCAATTGCCTCTCTCACTGGACCACTTACGCCAACAATTACATCGAGACCTGCTGCATTCAGGGTTCTACTCGCATTGGGGCCAACATTTCCGGTTATCAATACAGTTGCCCCTGTGGAGGCGATAAATTGGCCTGACTGAATGCCTGCGCCTCCGCCGAGGGACATGCTCTCATTTTCAATCGCCTCAAAGGTCATATCATCTGGGTTGACAATGATAAAATATGCACATCTGCCAAAGCGTGGATCTATCTCTGAGTCAAGATCTGTTCCTGTGGAACTCACCGCTATTTTCATGGGTTACCTCTCCTTTGTGATTAATAATACAATTCTGTGTAAGCAGTTTTTAACTGCACCTTACAAAGAGAAAACGATACCTTTTCTATAGTAAGTAGCATGAAGACACTGAAAAAAGCTATTAATGAGACTTGAAAACAAAGAAAAAGCATTATTCTCTTCCCACAGGATAAATTTATTTAAAATCTAAAATGTTACAATCTTTTCTTTCTATTATAAATCTCTGCATTTCCTGTGCCAGATTAATGCTCGTTTTGTAAAACTGTATAACATATTAATAT
>QMLT01000377.1 GCA_003646875.1 Deltaproteobacteria bacterium | reverse complement strand
TAATATTCAATACATGTACATTCTATAAAAGGAGGATCTTTTGAACATACCAATTTTAGATTTAAAGGCCCAATACAAATCCATTAAAGAGGAAATTATAGCAGCCACTATGGAGGTGTATCAGTCGCAGAGATTTATCCTGGGGCCGAAGGTCGAGGCATTGGAGAACGAAATAGCTGCTTATACACAGGTCAAGTATGCGGTGGGTGTTTCGTCGGGCACTGATGCGCTACTCATATCATTAATGAGCGCAAATATATGTCCTGGAGATCTGGTAGTCACTTCCCCTTATACCTTTTTTTCCACAGCTGGTTCAATTGCCAGATTAGGCGCTATTCCTGTGTTTGTAGATATAGATCCCCATACCTATAATATTGATCCAGAGAAATTGGAGAAAAAAATTTCAACCCTGAATACAGAAGAGAGGTCTCGCTTAAAGGCAATAGTGCCAGTTCATCTTTTTGGGCAATGCGCAGATATGGAAGACATTATTGCCATAGCAAAGTCTTTAGATTTAGTAATTATAGAGGATGCAGCTCAGGCTATTGGATCGGAATACAGATTTAGCGACGGATTGTTTAAGAGAGCTGGATCTATGGGCGCCTATGGATGTTTTTCTTTTTTCCCCTCAAAAAACCTTGGTTCTTTTGGAGATGGAGGCATGGTCACTACAAATGATGAGAAAAAATATCAAGAACTCAAGATAATAAGGGTCCATGGGTCTCAACCAAAATATTACCATAGAAGTATTGGCGGAAATTTCAGACTTGACGCCCTTCAAGCAGCTATTCTGTTGGTAAAATTTAGGTATCTTGATAGGTGGACTGAAAAAAGAAGAGAGAATGCACGCATTTATAGAGAATTATTTGCTCGTAAAGGCGTAGAAGAGGTCGAGCTTCCTTTTGAGAATAAGGGTAGACATATATATAACCAATTTGTCATAAAGGTTGATCGAAACAGAGATGAATTAAAGCAATCTTTACTCAATCAGGGGATAGGTTGCGAGATTTATTATCCGGTTCCGCTTCATGTTCAAGAATGTTTTAGGTATTTAGGTTATCGCCCAGAGGATTGTCCTGTTTCCGTTGAGGCTGCAGCACAGACTATTGCATTACCAATTTACCCGGAGTTAAAATATGAGCAGATTGAATATATTGTAGAAAAAATAAGTTCGTTTTATAAAGGCAATGTTGGTAGTTAGTTGTCAGTCAGCGGCATTAATCCAGGCAGGAGAGCCCTTTTAACTGAGTTTCCTGATGTCCGATTTATTTAAGACAACATAAGCGAGATTATTGCCAGCAAAGCAGTGTTGACATAAGAGCAGTATTGGGAGAATATTACATCATGACCGAAGATCTCTTTACATTTTATCAAATGCCTCCCCTGCATGATCCTGTACTTATTGTTGGATTTGGAGACTGGTCAAATGCTGGTAATGTTGCCCTGAAGTCGATAGACTATATTATTGAAAAAAAGAGGGCTACATTAATGGCGGAGATAGATCCAGACTATTTTTACCAGTTTACTCAAAATAGACCAGTTATAACTATCAAGAAAGGAAGGCTTCATGGCCTGGTTTTAAAAAAGATATCTTTTTATTTTTGCCCTAACAAGGAAGGAAAAAATGACCTTATCCTCTTAAAGGCACAGGAGCCGGATTATAGATGGTCTATGTTTGTGAAGGTCCTGTTTCATCTATGCAAACAATGGGGCATTTCTCTTATCGTCAGCCTTGGGGGGATGTATGATGATGTCCTTCATACTGAGGCCATAGTCTCTGGAATGTATACCTTTGGGGCCTGGAAAGATGTTTTTATCAAAAAAGATATTTCTCTCATTGAATATGAGGGTCCCTCTGGGATACATGCGCTTATTATGCAGAAGGCGGAAAAAGAAAGCTACCCATTTATTGGGCTTTGGGGCCATTCACCGTTATACTTGAGGGGCACAAATTTTAAGGTAGTAATCAGGATTGTTAATCTTCTGGCCTCTTTCTTTGCCTTTTCTATTGATACCGGTGAACTTGAAAGTTCTTTAAAGGAATTTGAGAATCAAATTGAGGAAATCCTGGAAGATAATTCAGAATTACAGGAATATATAGAGAAGATTAAAAAGATCAGGAGCGGGAAACTGCGGAAAAAAGATACACCAAAAATTGTAAACATAAAGGATTTTATGAGGCATAGGGATTTATAATTTTTACTTTACTATGCTGTTTAAAACGAACCTCAGCAAGCTGGAAACAAGCATGTTGTGATGTTGAAGTATAGGGTGAACCTTGAGATACGAAACAACTGCAAATGACCAAAAAACAAAATTCAAAACATCATGATTTTGCGGGAATTCGAATTTTTTAACCATGGGGTGGCAGTCAATAATGTTTTGAACATTTGAATTTCAGATTTATTTATAATTTCGACCTGCCCACCATCCGGCAGGCGGGTATTCGGATCTCGAGTTTCTTTTCTGCCAGAAAAAACATGAATATCACAATTTAGCGCCAAAAAAGTACGCACATAGCGTTTAACTTTATTTGAGGTATACAAGAATGTCTAATGTCGTTGTTGTTGGCACACAGTGGGGT
>QMLT01000376.1 GCA_003646875.1 Deltaproteobacteria bacterium | reverse complement strand
TGCAAATCTTCGGCCATTACACAGCCTTTTGGAAGCCTTTTTAAGCAACCTGCCCATAAGATAAAAATCAAATCTCTTGAGTTTTTTGCCAAGATCCTTTTCATAGGAATCAAAACCGGCAGACACAGCAATGATGTCAACCCCATCGATCCTGGCCAGGTGCTCTTCAATCTCCGCAATATAGGCTTTTCTATCGCAAGAAAACGGATTCAAAATCTTGATTTCCGGATATTCGGATAGCACGTTAATAGTTCCATCTCCGGTGTGTGCATCAAAATCCAGAATGAATGCCCCTTTTATCTTTCCTTCTGACCTGAGTTTCAGCAGGGCGATCCCCATATTATTGAAATAGCAAAATCCCCAGCATGAGGCACGGGAGGCGTGATGCCCTGGAGGGCGTATGCATGCGAATGTGGGCTCTCCATCAAAGGCAATTTCTGCGGCAGATATAGCGCCGCCCGCAGACAAGAGGGCAATCTGAAAAAGTTTATCATCTTGCCTGATGCGGCTGACATGCCCCTCCATGTGGGCCCGTAAGACATCCTCAATAGGAGCCGCTTTGGGTTTAATCACGGAATAATCCCTTTGAATGGATAGAAGATCCATGATGCTTTCCGTTCTACCTTCAGTGGCCGCAGTATCCGATGCATAACTCGAATTCTTGTATCCTTTGTGAAAGATGATTTTCATAGTATATATGAACTTAGCCCCGACATGTCGGGGAACTTTTTTGACAGGCCCGCCCTGCCTGCCCTGGCGCTACCCCTACGAAATAGCCATAGAAATGAAGACCGCAGTATCCATGCATGTCGAGATAATTATAATCATTAAGGAAGAGTAGGCGACCCTGTGGAGGATAAGGTTGTCTTCCTTTAAAAGGATGATAATTTGCAATGTCTTTGTCAGGATCTTTTGCTCGTTCATAATACGGCTCTAAATGTTCCATAACTGCAACACGAGCAATGACTAATGGATTATCCATGAAAAGTTTCTTATTGTGATAACCAGACTTTGTTTCCTGTGCCATTTTGTAAGGCATTACAACACCGAACCTATGAGGTAGGTTTGAGACACCGTTTTTAATTTCTTCAAATCTATACAGATGTATTGAATCTTCATTTGGCAACCTTTCTTCTAAAAGACCATCAAACTCAGCATTACGATACCCTGCACTATTGTTGATTAGCCCTTCGTTATATGCCTGTCTAATTCTATTAGGAGTTAATATGCCTCCACCATTGACAATAACTAACACAGGTTCATTTCTGTTATAGAAATTGCCTTTCTTATCGATACCTATGTTTTCTTCAGTATGGAGGCAATACCAGCTTTGCCAGAAATGATGGCTACTGTCAGCTTTGATTTTGGCTGCAATCAATTCAGGCATTGTAGCTACAATACCATCAGGATTTACATAATCTAATGCTTGCTGAAGCGCAACAGCAATACCAATGTAATTTCCTTTGCTATCTTTCGCATTACTGCGAAATCTCTTTCCTCCTAAAATATCATCTATGCTATACTGATGATTATGTTGCATTTTTATGACCTTATGATTATTTTCCATTAGCGGTAATCTCCCTGCCTATGAGATTGCTTCGTTCCACTGGCAATGACATTCAAAATAATGCGTTTGTTTCAGGAAATCTTGCCCTTTCTGACATTATCAAGCGAGGCATATATCGATTGTTTAACCCTGAAGTTTATTGGGTCCCCGTGTCCTGGATAGATCGCAGTGATGTTTTTTCGAGCGATCCTTTCAAGGGCACTGATAAAGCCATCCTGGTAGGAAACATCTGTCGTGGTAATAATCAGGGACGTATCGCCTGAAAAGAGCACTGCATCTTGCTCACAATAAAGGCAAATCGAGTCACTGGTATGGCCCGGGGTGTGTATGACCTCGAACCACCTTTCTGCCAGCTTCAGTGTCTGTCCGTCCCTTAAGGCATGGCTCACCCCATCAAATGAATGAAAGGCGTAGACCTCTGGGCCAAATTCATCCTTTATGGCAGGAAGAAGACTCACATGGTCATAATGCCCGTGGGTGAGTACTACCTTCTCAACTTTCTTCTTTCCCACACCTGGGTCAAGGTATTATGTGTTTTCAATGATTTAACGATCACATCCCACATCAATAAGGGCATTAACATCATCAATACCTTTCCAGTCGCCCAGAAGGAAATAGACATTGGATGTGTATATTTGGCTGTCGAGTGTAAGGTTTATGATCCTCAATAAAATCGCTCCATTGGGAGGAGGTCTCAACATTCGACCGTTATGTTGAGACCTGCCCTTTTTCGTTTTTCCCGTTTGACAAAAGACAATCATTCTGTTAATAATAAACTTTATTTTATATGAAATCGAGGGATTTTTAAGATGCCACTTACTGTTGATACATTAAATATTTACAGTCGGCTTAAGTCTACGGGTTTAAGTGAAGAATCCGCCAGGGCAATCGCTGAAATATTCAGGGAAGCCATAGAAGAAAACCTGGCCAATAAAAAAGATCTAAAAACGACAGAAACGAATCTTACAAAATATATTGAATCGGTTCGGGCCGAACTCAAAAAAGATATAGAAGTGCTTC
>QMLT01000375.1 GCA_003646875.1 Deltaproteobacteria bacterium | reverse complement strand
TTTTTATGGAATACAGAGATTCGAAAGGGAATTTCCACCCTCGCTATTATCCTGATTTTATATCGGAAACCGATGATGGAGAATTTTTTATCATAGAGACCAAAGGAAGAGTTGATGTCGATGTCCAAGCTAAAGATGATAGAGCAAAAGTTTGGTGCGGAGATGCATCTCAATTAACGGAAAGTAAGTGGTCATTCATAAGAGTGGATCAGGAAGATTTTGAAAAACACAGATTTAAAAGCATTAAAGAATTGATCTCAGCATTGAGACGATAAAATGAAACCGCCACTTCATATAACATAGAATATAAGGCTTAATTAGTATGCCAAAATTCCACGCCTTCGGCTCGGAACTTCAGATACACTCAGAAACGTTATATGAAATACCTATCAATAATCTTAACAAATGGAACTGAGAAAATATGGATGTAGTCAAATCTAAAAACAGTTTGCCAATCAGATTAACAGAGGAGAGATGGTTTCATATTACAGAAGAACACTCAGAGATGGCAGGTTATTATTTTTAAGTCCTCGAAACGGTAGAGGAGCCTGAGGCAATTTATGAAGGCAAAGAGGGAGAATGTATAGCCGTGAGAGAAATAGAGAAAGAAAAATATATTGTGGTAATATACAGAGAATTAAATAAAGAAGATGGATTTGTCATTACTACATTCTTGACGAGGCGGAGGAAACAACTTGAAAGGAGGCGAAAGATATCGGAGCTGTAGAAGTAAAAAAGATATTGACTCTTGTGCCTGAGTTATTGGAGGTCCCATACTCAAGGATTTGGACATCCTATGATAAAGAAGCCGATGTTTTATACATCAACTTCAAAAAGCCAAGCCATGCAGATGATTCAGAAATAACAGATGATGATATCATAATCAGATATGAGAAAGGAGAAATTTTGGGAATCACCATACTCAATGCAAGCAGGAGAAAGATAGAATAATGGCGCTGTATATAACAGAGTTTATGTGGTGCGGGCTACGCTCTAGCCCCAATTTCTTGCTTCACTCAGAATTTAAGATATACCCAAAACAGTATATGAAATTCCAAACCATGCCTTTAAGGAATGAAGCCTTAAAGGAGAATTTATATCCTATTATAATAAGTCAAATGGAGGCAAATCATGTTTGATTTTTTATTGAATGAAGAGGAAAAGGCATTACAGAACGAGGTCAGGGAATTTGTAAAGAGTGATGTTCCAAGCAAAATGGTACGCGATATGGATTTGAGCTTAATGGAGACAGGTAGACCATTTATCGAGATGGCTGGAAAGAAAAATCTCCTGGGGTTGCGGTTTCCGAAGGAATATGGGGGCCGAGGTCTCAACTGGGTAGCTGATGTGGCTGCAATTGAAGAGGTAGGGGTGCTAGGTAACTCCATAACATGTGCCTATGTTATGCCAAGTATTGTTGGAGAGGCCATTAATATATTCGGAACTAAGGAACAAAAGGAGCGGTATCTTAAACCTACAAATGAGGGCAAACTTTACTCCGCAGAGGCCCTGACCGAACCTCGAGGGGGTTCTGATTTCTTTGGCGCCACCACACAAGCAGTCAAAGACGGCGATTCATTTATCCTTAATGGCGAGAAACGCTTCGTAGTAGGCGCCAAGGACTCTGATTATTTTTTGGTCTATGCCAAATCAGCCCCTGATGCGCCACCGCATGAGTCCCTTAGTTGCTTTATTGTTGAAAGGGCAATGGGTGTAAAAGATCAGACCATTTATAGCCTCCTTGGAACAAGAGGTGGTGGTACAGGACGTCTTGTCTTTAAAGATGTCAGGGTTCCCAAAGAGAATCTTGTGGGGGAGTTACACAATGCCTTTGCTGTCTTTAATAGGATGATGATCCCTGAAAGGCTGACAAGCGGCGCTGGTGGACTTGGTCTGGGGAGGGCTGCCCTGGAGTTAGCCACACGCTACTCTACAAGGCGTAAGGCATTTGGAAGGACAATAGATAAATTTCAAGCGGTAAACTTTATGGTAGCCGACTCTATCAGCACCCTTGATGCAGCCAGGGCCTTAGTGTATGCAGCGGCCAGGTCAGTTGACTCTGGCGCTGATTCTCGCAGGATTGTATCAGAGGCCAAAAAGATAGGCACAGAGGCTGCCTGGGAGGTAATAAATAATGCTATGCAAATTATGGGTGGAATCGGTTATACCAGTATCTATCCTATAGAACGTTTCCTGAGGGATTGTCGTCTGACCATGATCTGGACCGGCACTAACGAGGTTATGAATCTTTTGATCCAGCATGAATATTATAAGGAATTGAAGAAAAGAAAGATCGAACCCAGGGATGTGGAGGAGGATGCAATTACACCTGATGATGAAGAAAAGGTGTATGAATAAACAAGTTCTTACTTATGTTATATGAAAGTGCCTAAAATTAACTCGTTTACTACTTAACCATTTGACCACTCAACTACTTTCATCCTCCGTTGTGGCGGAAAGGCCATGTGAGTTCGTTATCATCAGCTCTTGCCAGGTAACCATTTATATGGCGTGCTGATTGAGTTCTGAAACGAGCAAAAATTTCTCTTATAGCATGCCTTTTCCTTTTATAGGTAAAATGAACCGGCAT
>QMLT01000374.1 GCA_003646875.1 Deltaproteobacteria bacterium | reverse complement strand
GGCCTCATGATGTCTTCTATCTTGATTGAACTTTCACATGGGAGCCTTTTTATACTTCTCTTGATGACTATGGTTGCATCCATTATTCTGGGAATGGGTGTGCCCCCCTGTTGCTGCCTATATTATTTTAGCAATTTTAGTCGTGCCAGCCCTTATAAGAATGGGTGTTTATCCCCTTGCTGCACATCTTTTTGTATTTTACTTTGGCACGATTGCTGGAATTACACCACCGATGGCCCCAGATGCGTTTGTTGCCGCAGGAATTGCTGACTCTCCTATGATGAAGACTGCCCTTACTGCCTGCCGTCTGGCGATAGTGATCTTTATTCTCCCCTATATCTTCGTGTATAATAATGCCCTCCTTATGATCGGAAATTTTTGGCAGATCATCTGGGTTTCCTTAACGGCCTTGCTTGGAGTCTTCGCTCTTTCTGCCGCTGTCCAGAACTTTATGAGCAAGAAACTGCCTTTTTTGCCTAGGATTGTCTTATTTGGGACATCTTTCAGCCTTATATTCCCTGGATTAAAAACGGATTTATTAGGCATAGTCTTGCTTTTTTCAATAATCCTCTATCAAACACCTCAACTTGGTAAAAGATTTAAGGGATATTTCTTAAGAGAGTAAAATTATAGAGATATTTGATTGATCATGACAGGCAATAGCAAGATGAATTCCTATAAAGGAATAATGATAGCCCTTGAGGTAAAGAGGCCAGACGGGATTCCTGTATTTCCTTTAGTTAGAGACTGGGCGATTCGGCAGGCTGGTTTCAATTTTATACTCTCAAGCGGTTGTTCCATACCTGTTATTGCACCTCCGGAAAATATTGAGGCCATGGTCAGGGCGGCAAAAGGGGCATAACGAGCAATATTTATAGACAACAATGTTATGTCTTTGCCTTAAAGGTAAAATATAAATCCAAAGGAAGATAGAGACTATGATACAAAAGCAAGAATTTCCACAAGTCGGCTATAACTACCAGCTCATATTAAAACATATATTGGAGCACACAGCAAAGATGCGACCTGAAGGTGAAATTGTCTACAGGGATCATTTTCGCGAGAACTATGCCCAGCTTTATGAAAGATGCCAGCGTCTGTCAAACGCTCTTAAAGGATTGGACGTGAAGGAAGGCTCGAAGGTCATTTGCTTTGAATGGAATACGCACCGCTTCCTTGAGACATATTTTGCAGTCCCCTGTATGGGCGCTATGTTGCATATGGGGAATCCTCTTTTAACTCCGGAACAGATATCTTATCTCATAAATCGGGCAGAGGATGATGTCGTCATCTTTAACAAAGATTTCACTTCAATAATTGAGTCAATTAGCGACAAATTAACAACAGTTAAGCATTATATCATATTAGCTGATGATGAAAAACTGCCGAAGACAGCGCTACATCCAATCTCAGAGTATGAGGCGTTGTTACGCGCTGCATCGCCAGAATATGAGTATCCTGATCTCAACGAGAATACTGTGGCATCATTAAGTAACACCACCGGCACAACTGGAGATCCAAAGATATGCTTCTTTACTCATCGAGATCATGTGATGCACACACTTATCTGGTCAAATATGCTCCTGGGTTTTTCAGGGGAAAGAGGATTAGACCCGCGGCGTGATATAATAATACAGCTTGTGCCTATGTTTCACGCCCATGGCTGGGGCATTCCTTATATAGCGACATTTCTTGGGTGCAAACAAGTTTATTCTGGCAGATTCGATCCAAAGATATTTTTAGAAATGCTAAAAAAAGAAAAACACCCAGGGCAGGGCGGTTACATGGCATGCGTTGCTACAATGCTTAATATGATTATTTCCCATCCAGAGGTTGAGCAATATAAAGAATATTTTAATGGGCTTATCTATGAAGGTGGAGGGATGCGACTTAATACCATCCTTGCCAAAAAGGCAAAAGAACTTGGTATGGATATCTGTTCTGGTTGGGGAATGACCGAGGCGTATCCAAAAGTGGGACTACAGTATCTAAAACCTCACATGTTTGATTGGCCAGAGGATAAAAAAATAGAGTTTCTTAGCGGAACAGGCATAGCCCCTCCGTTTGTAGAGCAGAGGGTAATAGATGAACAGGGCAACGATGTTGCAAAAAATGGAAAAGAAGTTGGCGAGGTTGTGCTCAGGGCCCCATGGCTCACAATGGGCTATTACAAGGATGCCGAGAAATCAAAGGAACTGTGGCGAGATGGATGGATGCATACTGGAGATATGGCCACAATAGACAAGGAAGAAAGTGTATTGATTATCGACCGGTCTAAGGATGTGGTTAAAAGTGGTGGAGAATGGATTTCTACTCTTACACTGGAAAATTTGATTAACATGCATCCAAAGGTCCAGGAAGTTGTCGTTTTTGCGGCACAATCCGAGAAGTGGGGAGAACGCCCGGTTGTACTATTGGTTCCGAAAGATGAATATAAGGGAAAGATTTCCGAGGCGGAATTAAAGGAGCATATGACACAGTATGTGAAAGAGGGCAAGATATTAAAGTGGTGGATACCGGAAAAATTTATCTTTGTAGATCAAATACCTCGAACAAGCGTGGGAAAATTTGACAAAAAGGCGATAAGATTGACGTATGGAGGGGTGTTGGAGGGAAAAGAG
>QMLT01000373.1 GCA_003646875.1 Deltaproteobacteria bacterium | reverse complement strand
CTCAATTGATGACCGTCGGCAAGAAGTTTCACTGTTTTCATAACAAGTTCAGCCCGACAACGGATAAACGCGTCAAAGTCACTTTTAAGTTTTTCGAATTTCTGTGCATCAGAAAGGTTTTCATATCCACCATTTGCGAGTTCGCCAATCGGGACCAGATGTGATCTAAGTCTCTCTTTCACTATTTGTTCTGAGGTCCATCTATATCTGTCCTTCATATATTCCAAAGGGTCTTTTCGGCCTATGGAAATGTTAGTTTTATCCGAGATCAGAGCGCAATTAAGAGCCAGAAAACTGTTTATTTCCGCTTCCTTAAGTAAAGCATCCGGATAGATGTGATGATAGTGGCGTTGCTCAATACTGTTGACATTCAGAAGTTCACCAGTCGCAAAATCCAATGCCCCTAATCGGCACGTTACTGCAAGAATCGCCCGCCCCCGAATAGTTGCACGCTTCGGCCATTCGGCGGTGAGCAGTTCTTCGGTTTCTACCAACCCATGATCCTTAAAAATGGGTATGTCTCCAATGCCATACCGTGTTCCATCATTCCGTATTTCCCCGCGAATAACTTTGCGCATTGCAACAAAATCCGCATAAGCATGTGTGGCGGCGGAATTTTCGTAGCGGTCCGTAAAAAACGAATGCCACAGGTATTTCTTCAAAAGAAGCTCATCCTGTCCTCTCTTATCGCCAGAGTCTGGTATCTCCGCATAGAGTGCGGCAATTACGGCCAGCACTGCATTGGTGGGCAATCGCTGCCTGTCATAGATACCCTCGTTTTTCAGAAACTCCGCCATCCTACTCAAACCGCGCTCCATGACATCCCATTTCTCTACCATAACCCGCTTGTCCATGTCCCAGGCTCCACGCTGATTGGGTAGCGCATTCTGCAATAGTGCAGAAGTGGTCAGAATCATGTCTGACAATTCGGAATACCTTGCGACATTCGGATCTTTATCATCTAGGGCATCTTGCAAATCATGTAGTGACCGGCCCATAACACTTTCAACTTCTGCAACAATAATATCATAGGTAGAGAGTGGTTTGCTGTTTGTATTCATGTTAACAAACACACTCAATGCGACGCTCTTGTCGGTCTGCGAGGGAAGCGACAGATAAGGCAGGTTGTAATTTGCAATGATTGAGCGCAGGTCTTTAATCTTATCGCTCACGTTTTTCTTGAAATCGTAGAATTTTTTCAATTCATCTTTTCCGCCACCATCCGGTTCCAAATGGGCAGTTGCTTTTTCTATCCACTCATCAATCTCGGTCTGTATGTCTTCCGGTTTCAGTAAATGGCTTGGGATAAAACCTCTCTTCAAACACTGAGCTGGGTCATCACACCAAAGAGGATATTTCTCTCCGTTTTTCTTAATATAGCGTCCTCGGGAAAAAACCGACATATCCTCACGCTCTTCGTCTTTATCGTAATCGTCGAATTTTTTGATGTAGATGAAGTATGTTTCCCATTCGTAATTGTTATGAAAGGCTCGCCATAGAGCGGTCAGCCTTTGCTGGCCGTCAAGCAGATGCTCATAAGTACGTCCGCCGTCACCTGGCGCTGTTTCTAGAAACCGGGAGATAAACTTTTCGTGTTCTCCGACTTCCAGAACTAACGTAATACCCAAAGGCAGATTATGAATTACGGTTTCAATCAGACTACATATGCGGTGTCTGTCCCACGCTTCGAAACGTTGAAATCTCGGCAGCTTGATCTCACCGCGTTTTATCTTTCCGTACCAGTCTTCCATTTTTCGGTTACGTGCTTCCATGATTACCCTTTTCTCTATTCAGCCAGCCTACATGGTGCATCTATGAGATTCCTGTTCTTCTTTTGGCGCATAACATTAGAACTCACCTGCCGAAAAGCGCAGCTTTTTGGTCAGGTGCAGTGATTCGTTAGAAGTTTTTATAATAATTCAATAAATTCTTCTACAGATAAATGTGCCTGTTTTAGTATATGCGAGAGGGTTGATCTTTTAATTGGGCGATGAGCAGGGACAGTAATTTTAAGCATTTCGTCAGGAAGACGTTTTTGTAATCTGATATGACTACCTTTTTGACGGATTACTATCCATCCGTCCCGCCGCAGAGCGTTGATAAGCTGAGGATAATTTACGCTTGGAATCTTGCTCATACTGTGATTTCTACTTGTTCAGAATTGGGAGCAAAAATAGCGTCATCTGCTACCGGTTCTAAATAGAGTTCGATTGCCTCACGGATGTTTTTTAAAGCTTCTTCCCGCGTATTACCTTCACTTATACATCCAGGGAGAGCGGGAACAATGGCTGTATAGCCACCTTCTTCGCTCGGTTCTAAGATAATTTTTATATGCATTTTGCTACACCTCCAAAATAAATTATAACATATAAGTTAGTCATATCCCATTAATTTGTATTTATTTTCTTCTAACGACTGAACTCACTGGTTTTTACGTAGCGCAGCGGAGTAAAAATCCAGTGGTGTGAATGGGGGACGCTGGTAACAAAATAAATTGACAAGAAAAGAATGCTATGGTAAATACATTCCATGCCAAGATTAGCTCGACTTGACACTCCCGGTGTTTTGCATCATGTTATGATCCGGGGAATAGAACGTTGCAAAATATTCCTGAATGACAAAGAT
>QMLT01000372.1 GCA_003646875.1 Deltaproteobacteria bacterium | reverse complement strand
TTCTTTGAGAGGTGGTTGCCTCATTTAGTCCGGGAATGTCTATCTCTACATTAAAATGTCCGGAATTAGCGATAATGGCGCCATCTTTCATAACAAGGAAGTGTTCTTTGTTAATCGCATTTTTATCGCCCGTAAGGGTGCAGAAAAAATCTCCTATTTTGGCAGCCTTTGCTATTGGCATAACTTCAAATCCATCCATGACCGCCTCTAAGGCCTTTAGAGGATCAACTTCACAGATAATCACCCTTGCGCCATGCCCTTTTGCCCTGGCAGCTACCCCGCGCCCGCACCATCCATAGCCGGAGACAACAAAGCAACTTCCTGCAAGAAGTCTGTTTGTTGCTCTGATGATTCCATCAATGGTGCTTTGGCCTGTGCCGTACCTGTTATCAAAAAGGTGTTTTGTATTGGCATCATTGACAGAGATAACGGGAAATTGAAGCGCGTTATCTCTTTGCATAGATCTGAGGCGTATGACACCGGTGGTTGTTTCCTCTGTCCCTCCCATAACATCGGTAATAAGGGTGTTCCTTTCATCCTGGCTTAAAGAAAGACCCCATTCCCTTATTCCACTGGAAACATCGTCCCATTTATTGAGGGCAATAAAGTGAAGAGAGCTGACAAGATCAGCTCCGTCATCCATACTGAGGTTTGGGAATTTTTTTAGGGCTGAGAGTATATGGCTGTAGTAGGTGTCGGTGTCTTCTCCTTTTATGGCAAAGACCGGTATTTCATCATTGGCCACCAGCGAGGCAGCAACATCATCCTGGGTTGAAAGGGGATTAGAGGCGCACAGCGCTACAGAGGCGCCTCCTGCTTTTAGCGCTTGTGCCAGAACCGCGGTCTCTGTGGTTATATGCAAACAGGCAGAAATCCTCAAACCTGACAAGGGTTTTTCTTTGGAAAACCTCTCTTTGATAGAATTCAGAACTGTCATGCTTTTGCCTGCCCACTCTATTCTGAGTTGACCTTTATCTGCAAGAGCTATGTCTTTTATGTCATAGTCCATATTTTTTTCCTTGATTAATAGGTTAATAGCAGGATGATGATATAGGCTTTGCTTTTCAGGTTATATAGTTGCTTAAAATACACTGTCAAAAGCTCCTCTCGCCCGCTCTCCCGATTTATCGGGATCACCCGAGCCCGCAGAATATGCTGTTCATTCACCGCCCGCTTCACTAGAGACGCAAAGTACGCAAAGATGACTAATTTTGCCTTTGTCCCGACAGCGACGGGACAAAGGCAAAGCCCTCAGCAGCTTCGCTGCAATAATCGCTGCGCGACCCAGCATTGGATTAATTGTGATATATAGACAGATTTTACAAACTTAATATCTCGCCACAGAACTGGTTCTTTTTGCTTTCAGTCCTCTCAACGGAAAGCAAAAAAATAACCTAACCTCAGCGTTCTTTGCGCCTCCGCGGTGAATAACTCTGTGAGAGATTAAATAGCCTTTTTAAGTTTTTCAATCAAATCTGTCTTTTCCCAGGTAAATTCCTCCAATTCGCGTCCAAAGTGACCATAGCTGGCTGTTTTTTTGTATATAGGTCGTAAAAGATCCAACTGCTCAATTATGGCGGCTGGCCGCATATCAAACGCCTTTTCCACCATTTTTGTCATCTCAATACTGGGCACAACACCGGTTTCATAAGTATTAACGAGTAAACTAACTGGCTGTGCCTTTCCGATGGTGTATGCCACCTGGATTTCACACCTTTCAGCCAAACCCGCAGCAACGATATTTTTCGCAATATAGCGACACATATAGGAGGCGCTCCTATCTACTTTGGATGGATCTTTGCCAGAAAATGCCCCGCCGCCATGGTAACCAAACCCGCCATAGGTGTCCATGATAATCTTCCTGCCGGTCATGCCACAGTCTCCTAATGGACCACCAGTAACAAATCTGCCAGTGGTATTTACAAAAAATTGTGTGTTTTTATCAATCATTTCAGGGGGTATAACTTTCTTTATTACCTCTTCAATAATTGCCTCCTTCAGGGTATCGTAATCCACATCAGGGGTGTGTTGCGCTGCTATAACAACTGTATGGACGATGGTAGGCTTTAAGTCTACATACCTAACTGTTACCTGAGATTTTCCATCGGGCCTCAGCCATGGAAGTTTCCCAGATTTGCGGATATGGGCAAGCCTCTGGGTAAGATTGTGGGCAAGATAAATAGGCATTGGCATGAAAACCGGTGTATCGGTGCATGCATATCCAAACATGAGTCCCTGGTCGCCTGCCCCCTTTTCTTTGAATAGACCCCTGCCATTTACTCCCTGCGCAATGTCAGCTGACTGCTTGTCAATGCTCGTAATAACCGCGCATGTCTCCCAGTCAAAGCCCATGGATGAATTGTTGTATCCTATTTCCTTTATTGTCTGTCTGGAAATTTCCGGTATTTCTACATAGCACGAAGTTGTTATTTCCCCTGCAACAACTACCATACCTGTGGTGACAAGGGTCTCGCAGGCTACCCTTCCATTTTTGTCGCAGGCGATAATCTCATCAAGTATGGCATCAGAGATTTGATCAGCTATCTTGTCCGGATGCCCCTCAGTTACAGACTCGGATGTGAATAAAAAATCAGTGTTCATGTTTGATTCCTCTCTATATTACGTAATAAAAT
>QMLT01000371.1 GCA_003646875.1 Deltaproteobacteria bacterium | reverse complement strand
CTTCTTTATCAACAAATAGAACCAGCGCTGTTTTCTGTGGATTCTTAATATCAATTATTGCCTTGAGACTGGTAAAAACGCAGGAACGATCATCCTGGCCATAGGCGCCGGTCAGGCCCCTGTCCCAGCCAACATCTCGCGCCACTCCAGCAGGGACAACCTCAAGTTCAGCGCTTATCAAATCCTCCTCAACAATGCCGAATTTTTCGTTCAGGAGGTTTAGGATTGCCAGCTTGAATCTATCTTTCGTGTCTTTATCCCCAAAAGGGATAGAACCGACCATCAGGTTAAGCTTTTCTCCAACAAAGGCAT
This sequence comes from Deltaproteobacteria bacterium, assembly GCA_003646875.1. Classification (GTDB taxonomy): domain Bacteria; phylum Desulfobacterota; class DSM-4660; order Desulfatiglandales; family B25-G16; genus B33-G16. Next base: position 2,342 of record QMLT01000371.1, on the reverse strand, counting down.
CAGAGACCTTTTTATCCGTCTGGACATTTTTTGCTAAGTGGGGAAGGATATCAGACACAGTAAACACAGGGTCGGAATTATTCTCACCAACAACAATATCGAGTGAACTACCGTTAGACCGAATCACTTTTCCATGAATTGCAAGGGGCCTGGTGAGCCATTGGAATTTTTTTATACCGCCATAGTAATGGGTTTTCATAAATGCCAGATCAACGTCCTCGTAAAGTGGATTTTGTTTAAGATCAAGCCGGGGAGAATCAAGATGGCTGACAATAAGGTTAATGCCTTCATTTATGGGTTTCTTACCGGATATAGAGAGGGCGATTAATTTTTCCTGAAAGGTCTTCATTAGCTTTATAGGGGGTCTGCTTGAAGGATTTGGAGAGAAACCATTTTTAAGGGCAATCTCAGAGATTATATTAACCGCCTCCCTTTCTGTCTTTGCCTTATTTAAGAAGTTTTGATACTCTTTATCGAAATCGAAAACCTGCTCTTTTTCTTTTGTATCCGCTGCATCCCAAAAAAGCCTGGGTTTAGAAATTAGTTTTTCCGTTATTTTTTTTATCTCCGTTTTTTTCATAATTTTCTCCGCTTGTTTGTAGGCTCCCTATAATCTGATTGATATTGCTTATCTTTTTTCTTACACAGTAATCAGTAATGTCCTGCACTATTTCGATTGCTGCCTTTGGGTTGATGAAGTTTGCTGTGCCTACCTGGATGGCGCTTGCCCCGACAATAATAAATTCGAGGGCATCCTGGTAGTCCATAATGCCACCCACGCCGATCACAGGAATTTTTACATTTGTAACAATCTTATGAACGAGATAGAGGGCCATCGGTTTAATGGCAGGTCCAGAAAGCCCTCCTATTATATTTGCGAGTTTGGGTTGTCTGGTAGCTATATCTACAGCCATACCCAGAAATGTATTTGTGACAGATATGGCCTGTGCGCCGGCAGATTCTACCGCCCTGGCTATAATGGACACATCTGTTACATTGGGCGTTAATTTGACTATAACCGGTTTGGTTGTATTTTTTACTACCTGATCCGTTACCCTCGCCGCTGCATCTGGATCTGTTCCAAAGGCCATTCCACCTTTCTCGACATTAGGGCAGGATATATTTACCTCTATAGCGCCGATCCTGTCAACATTTTCTATCCTTTTGGCCATCTCAGCATATTCCTTAATGGCATGGCCGTATATATTGGCGATGATGGGTGTTTTAATGTCAACAAGGGATGGGAGTTTTTCCGCTATAAAGGCCTCTATCCCAATATTAGCAAGACCGATTGAATTTAAGAGACCGCACGGTGTCTCTATAATCCTCGGAGGCGGATTGCCTGGCATTGGTTGTAGGGACAGCCCCTTGACAATTATGGCGCCCAGAAGGGAGGGGTCAGAAAAAGGGATCAATTCATTACCATATCCAAAGGTTCCGGAGGCGGTAATAACTGGATTCTTTATCTTTAAGCCACCTATATTTACTGATAAGTCAGGCTGAGAAACCATTTAGATAACCTGCCAGTCAATCATTTCGGATGAAAACACCGGTCCGTCCTGACACACATAATAATATGGTCTATTTTTGTTATTATATGCCTTAACAGCGCAACCCTGGCATACTCCGAGTCCACAGGCCATTTGACCTTCCAGTGATACATAACATCTAAGATTGTAGGCGCTAACCATTTGAGCAACTTTTTTCAGCATAAGAATTGGACCACATGCGTAAATTGTTGATAGTTGATTTAATTCTTGACGGAGATACTCATCCAACAGGTCAGTGACAAGCCCTGTGATACCAAGTGAGCCGTCCTCTGTTGTGAGAGAAACATCCATATTCAAATCTTTTAGTTCATTTATGAGGATAACCTCCTGAGATGTGCTAAAACCAAGAAACATTGTAATTTTCTGTTTATGAACTTTATTTAAAGACTGTGCTAAGAAAAATAGGGGCGCAACCCCCATGCCACCAGCTACAAGCAAGGTTTTTTCATGTGGATTGGGAATAGTGAAACCGTTTCCCAATGGACCGATCACTGAAATAGAATCATCTTTTTTTAAACAAGATAGAAGCAGTGTTCCCTTTCCAACTATCTTATACAGGAGCATCAACTGATTTTTATCCTGAATTCCGTGTATTGAAAAGGGCCTTCGTAAAAGGGGGTCTTTTGTGGTTTTGTCTAAATGGACCATGAAAAATTGACCCGGCTTAGTAAGTGAGGCCAGTTTTACGGATCGAAATCCCATAAGCCAGATGTCTTTCCCTATCTGACGATTAAATTTTATGGATACTGTTTCTTCTAAGACCTCGTTCATAAAAAACTCGAAACTTTTAAT
>QMLT01000370.1 GCA_003646875.1 Deltaproteobacteria bacterium | reverse complement strand
GTCTACCTGATTGTTATTTTTACCCTCCATAAACGGCATTGCTTATTCATTTTTTATCTTCATATCTTGTAACAGGTTGTCTGGAACTTTGAACCTAACTTACAATATCTTTAATTATCTTTTCAACTATTTGATCAGGGCTTAAATTTGTAGTATCGATTATCTTTGCATCTCTGGCTGGTCTTAGTGGAGATAGATGCCGATTCATATCCTGACTATCTCTCTTAACAAGATCTTTCTTTACCTTCTCCCTTGAAATCAATTCTCCTCTTTTTTGCCTTTCCTGAAATCTCCGATCCACTCTTACCTCTAATGATGCATTAATATAGAATTTGTGCTGAGCTTCTGGAAATACAACCGTTCCCATGTCTCTGCCCTCTGCCACCAATGGGCCTTGAGAGCCAATCTTTCTCTGGAGGATTGTCATTACTTTCCTTACGTTATCAAGCGCCGATACATCGGATGCTATTAGATCTATAGCGGGCTCCCGAATGGCTTTAGTGACATCCTCATTGTCCAGATAAATTTTCGTTGCATCGCCATCATGAATAAATTTGATATCAAGGTTGTTACATATTCTAGTTATCTCCCTTTTATTGTGCAAACTTACACCAGCCCTCAGAATAGCAAGCCCAACAGCCCTATACATAGCGCCTGTATCAAGATAGTTATAATGCAGCCTTTGAGCCAGAAGGCGACTAACAGTGCTCTTTCCAGACCCTGTTGGTCCATCTATGGTTATAAGTTGATTAGGCATGATATGCGAAAATCGGGAAGAATCATCAATCAAAAATAAACTCCCCTATTTATCCAGTTTCCAGTTTCGTATAGAGAACCTTCTCCAGAGCTTTTATAAATCGTTTATTCTCTTCTGGTAAACCTACATTTATTCTTATATAGTCATTGAGTCCAAAACTTTCCATCGACCTCACAATGACACCTTCCTTGAGCATACGCTGGAATGTTTCGTGTGCTCCAAGCGGAGTTTTAATCAAGAAAAAGTTTGTCTGAGTAGGGATATATTCAAGACCTATACGATCTAATTGGGAATAAAGGAATAAAAGACCATCCTGTGTGAGGGTACGTGTTTTTTCCACAAATTCATCATCGTCAAGCGCAGCCAATGCTCCAGCCTGGGCTAAATAATTTACATTAAATGGCTGTCTGACGAGGTTCATGCTATCTACTATAGTCTCAGAGGCAAATCCATACCCAATCCTGAGTCCGGCTAAGCCATAGATCTTTGAAAATGTTCGCAGAATTACAAGCAGTGGATATGATTCTAATAATTTTAGCGAACTTGCAATGTCTGGATCTGTGGAAAATTCAATATAGGCCTCATCTAAAATAACTATCAAATCTGAGGGAATGGAATGTAAAAACTGGGAGATATCCTTTTTGTTGAGGCCCATTCCTGTTGGATTATTCGGGTTATTTATAATAATTATTTTGGTCTTAGAGGATACTGCTGTAAGTATGGCTGATAAATTAATAGAGAAATCTAGCAACGGTACGGTCACTATTTTTCCCGCAAAACTCTGAACGATTTTTTCGTACATCAAAAAGGTGGGAAAGGGAAGAATAACCTCTTCGCCAGGTGAAAGAAAGGTATGCACAACCAGCTTTATTATCTCATTCGATCCATTACCCAAAATAATTTTGTTCATTGGCAATCCAAACTTCTTTGACAATTTCCGCCTCAAATAATAGCAACTGCCATCAGGGTACCGATGGATATTGCTGATGTTTTGTTTAATAGCCTTGATAGCCTTGGGTGAGGGACCCAGGGGATTCTCATTTGAAGCCAGTTTTATAGAGCCGACTATTCCTAACTCTCTCTCAAGTTCCTCTATTGGTTTACCTGGTGGATAAGGGGTCAATTTTTCGATACATTTTCTCGCCAATCTTTTCATAGAGACCTTTCCTCTTTTTTTGTCTTATATAAAGGAAACAGGAAGAAAAGTAAACCCCTCAGAATTAGGGCGGGTAAACCCTGTTAGGCTCTAAGTATTTCTGCCGCTATGGCCAAGGCCGGAGGCAATTTTCTCTGATGTTACTGTCATGAAAGATTTGACCTGCGCTTCAATCAGATTTGTGAAAGACTTCAGTCAGTGGGAGAGAAAGCCCTACCTCAGGCTTGTAGCGCAGGTAAATCTGGATTGGATACCGGAAGCCTTTTTCATGAGTTTTGGAAAGGCCCTGCACCAAAGCAAACTATAAGTGTCATTATGTAAATTACAATATATAACTCGTTAAAGAGCAGACCGGAAACCATCAATTTTGCAGGGATAAAAACACCACATGGTTTGATGACTGCACAGATGATCATGATATTCACATGGTAACGGTCGTAGACGGTGGACTCTTAATCAGTGTATGTGGATATATGACTATCCTTTCTGGATTGATGAGGCCTCAAGAGGTAACTTCTCAATAAGTTGGGGCAGCATTTTAAAAATGCTGCATTTAAGGAGCATGGGTATGTCTTTTTTTGCTCCATGCCCTTAATAAATAGGGAGCATCAGCGTGCCCCCATAAATCGGGACACACGTGCAACATGGATTTTACTATTATGCGACTTGTCGGTTGGTGTCCCGATTTATGGGGGTCTGCCTGTGCATCAGTTATAGGGCATGAGACAAAAAAAGACATACCCATGCT
>QMLT01000369.1 GCA_003646875.1 Deltaproteobacteria bacterium | reverse complement strand
CATGCTCCTTAAATGCAGCATTTTTAAGCTGCTGCCCCAACTTATTGAGAAGTTACCTTTTTGGGTCTTTGCGCCTTGGTGGCTGAATAGTCACTATTATTATAAGATTAATGCGCAAAAAACAATGGTAGGAAACAAAAAAAATTAATGCCTATGCATTTGACTCCTAATATCTATGAATACTTTGTTGCCCGCGTACGAGGTCGCCATGAGTGATTGTTTGGGCAGATATACAAGCTTTTATAAGGCGGTCGAAGAGTTCTCTTTCCCAGAATCTCCGATTGAAACGATAACAAATCTCAGAAAGGTACGCTTGTAAATGTTTTTCAGAGACTCCACGGTGAGAACCTCGTATTACGGCTTTAGCGTTGGAAATAACCCGATGAACCCAGGGAAGAAGCTTTCCTGCAGCTTTGGGATCTCGAAGGACAACTTTGTAATGAGACATATCCCTTCTTTTTGTCGCTCTGCCATAGGACCGCCATCCATCAGTACGAATCGCTTTCAAAAGATCGTGTCCTTCTTTGGTTGTGGATCCGCATCCGAGTCTCTCCAAAAAACCCTCAATGCTGTCTCCCGAAGCATTGTCTACTACCTGCATGTGGGCAAAACCAGGATGTTCCTCCCCTTGACGATCTCGATAAAGAGATACCGCGCAAAGAACCGTGCTCTTTCGCTCGCTCCCTCGTCCTCGCTTCGTTCCCTTGGGTCCAAAAAACGAATCATCCATCTCCACCAGACCCGCAAGGCTATATCTGGCATCTCTATCCGCCATTGCTTTGCGAATCTTGTGAGCCATCAACCACGCGGTTCTGTATTGTTTGATATCAAGAAGTCGTTGCATCTCCGCCACCGATACCCCAACTTTGTCCATCGCCATATGGTAGAGTACCCAATACCAGTTCACCAAAGGCGTGTGGGTTCCGTGAAAGATCGTTCCTGCTGTCACACTTGTCTGAAATCGACACATTTTGCAGTCGAACAGTTGTCGCGTGGAAAGGTACCAAGCTTCATTGTGTCCGCAGCGTGGGCAAACAAATCCATTTGGCCATCGTTGCTCCACAAGGTGCTTTGCGCAAGCTTCATTATCTGGAAATTCCTTTTGGAACTCTATCAAACTACGCTCTTTGTATTTCTTGGGCATTTGGCCACCTACCCAATAATATATCTGAGATCAAATTAGGAGTCAAATGCATAGGCATTTAAAGAATAATTCTATAGTCTTGGTGTCTTTGTGGAAAAATACCTGAGTAGATACTGTTGTCAGGATATTAAAAAGGAAAACACACCATAATGCTACAAGACAAACAAATGAAGCACAAACAGGCCATGATGAAGGTCCAGGATTAAGAGATAAAAGCAAAACTTTAAGACTTTAAAAACAAGATATTGGTAATGAGTGGAAAAGGCGGTGTTGGAAAAAGCGCTGTTGCTGCCACCAGAATACGATACCATTTGGCGATTTCGCTGTAAACAAAAAAGAAGGTGAGGATAATATGTATGGCCTATATGGAAGACTGCACATTGCCCCATTTGGACCTATAAACCCCAAGAGGGAATTTATCATAAACGAGATGGGTAAATATAACTTTAAAAAAATATCAGGCCCTGCCTGGCAATTTTCTCATGTAAAAATTATTCCCCTGATACTTCAATTCTATTAAGGAGCCTCCTTTTATCAGATCAGTTATTACTTGCCAATCTGCATTTGCCTTTTTTAAATATCCCCTTACAGCCTCTTCTCTCATTGGATGAACAGAGGTAATACCGAGTAAATCTTCTTCGACATTGCCACTGAAACCAAACTCATTTCCTTCATAGCCTATTATATACTCTACATTGTCTACATTCTGTTTAAAGATTTGGTAGGTTATATTAAGCGCTTCATCACTGGCAGGCAGTACGCCTTTTACTGCTGTTGGTCTGGTAGGAATAGAAATATAAGATTTTGCCGGGTTTAGTAATTTTAAGAAATCGGCTATTTTTTTAACCTCCTGCTCGGTATCGTTCATTCCCTTACAAAGCATGGTTTCTGTGATTCTCACACATTTAAATACAGCTTTAAACTTGAGCATTCCATCAAATATTGCTTATTGGTCCAATGATTTATGCGGTCTGTCAGTCCTTAGCCAGGTTTTCCTGGTCGCTGCATCTAATTTTAATGAAACCAGATCTGCCTTTTTTAGATCTTCTCTCACATCTTTATGATTTATAAGAGAACCGTTGGTTATCACTGCAATTTTTATATTTAATGGCCTGATAAGTTCAATAATTTTACCAAGATTAATATCCAGAGTGGGTTCTCCATCAGGGACAAAGGATAGATAATCTATTGTTATGTTACTTTTTTTTACTTTATGAACCTTCTCTTTGACCTCCCTCGCTAAACCATCTGGATCATAAAATGCCTGCCTATCGCATTGTAATGTTATGGTCTTACCTATCTGGCAATAGACGCAAGAATAGGTACAAACCTTGGGAAATATATTATTTATCCCAAGGCTATTGCCCAATCGCCTTGATGGAACTGGTCCGAAAGCCTTCATGATTTATCTCTTAAAATGTAATTGGCTCTTTAAAGTTTTAAATGGGTAAGTAATGTCTATTGAATTGAGTAAAATTAAGATTACCCGTTGCTAAAAAGGCGATGATTTTAAAATAT
>QMLT01000368.1 GCA_003646875.1 Deltaproteobacteria bacterium | reverse complement strand
TTCTTTTTCCAACTTTTTGCCATTTTTATTTTTAATTGGGACGACCTTTTTCTTCTTCTCTGCCATGATATTTGGATTAAAGTGCCTAAAGCCCGCCCGCCTCATCCCGCAAAGCGGAACGGGCAGACCTGAGGTTAATGAGTATCAGGTATCCAGCTTATCGTAGGCATCTATAATTTCTTGGACTAATGGATGCCTCACAACATCTTCTCTCCCGAAATACACAAATTTTATCTTTTTTATGTCAGCTAAAATATCTCTGGCCTGTATAAGGCCCGAAGCCTTTCCCTCAGGAAGGTCTGTTTGGGTAATATCTCCGGTTATGACTGTCTTCGAGCTAAAACCAAGGCGCGTCAAAAACATCTTCATCTGTTCCGGTGTTACATTCTGAGCTTCATCTAATATAATAAAAGAATCATTAAGTGTCCTTCCTCTCATAAAGGCCAAAGGAGCTACCTCTATTACACTGTTCTGGATAAGACGTGAGGCGCTTTCAAAATCCATCATATCATGGAGGGCATCGTATAGTGGTCTCAGATATGGATTCACCTTTTCATAGAGATCTCCTGGCAAAAAACCCAATTTTTCACCTGCTTCTACAGCTGGTCTTGCTAAGACTATCCTATTTACCTCTTTTTTCATCAAAGATGATATGGCCATTGCCATAGCAAGATATGTTTTCCCTGTGCCAGCTGGCCCTATACCAAATACAATATCGTATTTTCTTATACCATCAATATAAATTTTTTGATTGAGACTTTTGGGTGTTATTGTCTTTTTTTTTGATGGGATATATATCCTGTCTAAAAAAATTGGTTTAAGCTCTGCTTTATGGTTATCATTTAAGATTCTAACCGAATAATCAACATCTCTCTCGTAGATAGGGTATCCTTCTTTAAGCAATCCATAGAGCTGGGTTAATAAATTTTCAGCCGTTTCTAATTCAGGGATGTCACCTTGTACAATGATGTCGTTTCCTCTAATATTAAGTATTATATTGAGCCTTTTTTCTATCAACCGTAGATTGCTGTTTCTTTCTCCATAAAGACTTCTCGCTAATTCGTTATTATCGAATGTCACTTTTTTGGTTTTGATAACCCCCTTTTTGTTTAATAATTCGGTCAAGGTATATATTTCTTTATTAAAGGTTGATTGAGTGATCGAATCGTCGAATGGTTGAGTTGTTCGGTTTTTACCACTTGACCACTTAACTACTCAACGACTCAACATTTTAATAAGCTGCTTTAATTATCATACGATAATATTTCTATGCAAGAAAAAGAATATAAGGGTTAGCCCTTTTTTATCTTGACATACGATTGATCTGGTCTTAAATCCACATTGATATACGATTTTTCTGAATCTAATAAAAAAATGAGGACTGATTGGTACATTCCTTTTGGAATCAGCATTTGCCATAGGACGCGAGGATAATAATTTAGTGCGTAAGTTGTGCAATTATTTGAACAAACTATTCAGCCAGCAAGTTACAAAGGCAAAGATTGAACCGGAGAGGTGGTGAAACGGTGAACCGGTGAGTTTTTATCTCCGGTTCCCCCCCCTCTCCGTTTCTCCGTTTCATTTTTTTTCTTGGTGCCTTTGTGCCTTTGTGGCAAGATACCTGAGTAGATACCATTTGAAAATCGTTTTAAAAAATGGCAAAGAAATACAGGATTGCTCTTTTTGGGATAAAGGCTGAGGAAGAGATATTCCGGCAAAACATGGCCAAACTCGGGGTTTCTGGCTCTGCCTTAGATAAATATATCGAAAGGGCTCCAGTAGTCTTGAAGAGAGATTTGAGTTTAGAGGAAGCTCGGAAATATGCCGAGGCCATTATCAATGCCGGGGGGTTTGTTAATATTCAAGAGACTGGGGAATGGCCTGATAAATACTCTGTTGAGCAAAAAAATATAGCTTCCACAGACGATTTTATTCGCTGCCCAAATTGTGGTTTTAAACAGAAAAAGAAAGATTTTTGTGTAAGATGTGGCTTTGATTTAAATTCTTCCACGTAAAGGCCTAATATCTCAGTCCACAACCTTATAGACTATGTCCTTTTCCCTTACTCTCTCTTTTACCTGAATACCAATCATATCACCAACCTTTGCTTCATCTACAGATTTGTTATCGATCTCCATGCTCACTACCTCTTCAGTAAAATCAGTAGTGTGACCTTTATACATCAGGGTATCGCCCCTTTTAATAGATCCCTTTGTCACCTTTATAGCAGCGACGCTTGGTTTAGAGAAAAATTTAACAACGACACCAACTTCTTCCTCAGCCATAATAAAACCTCCCTTGTGAAAAAATTTTTAATTTCTTATATCAAATCCGTTTTGATCTGTCAAGAAAAGCTCTGTAGGTTTAATGTTGAGCTTTGGCTGGCTCCTTATTCAATATAAGTATTGAATATCGTATTGTTTTTTTTGGTAAAATAGTGTAATAAGCAAGCATGGAGGAATATAAAAAACGCTTGAGTGTAATGCTTGCAGAGACAGGGGCCCTCTTTTTTGATAAGGACCTGATTCTGAAAGACGGTAGGCCAACACCCTATTTTGTCAACTTAGGGAAGTTTAACACAGGCCGACTATCGCTTGAGTTAGGTTCTTTTTTTGCTGATATGCTGGTTATCGCATCCCTGGTAGATAAGATAGATATAATAG
>QMLT01000367.1 GCA_003646875.1 Deltaproteobacteria bacterium | reverse complement strand
AAGGTTGCCCATCAGTCCAGCAGCGATTTTTCTTCCATTGCAAAGGATTTTCTAACAGAGGCTATTAAAATGCGCCGTTGCCCCGGTATTGTTTTTGCCGATGGGGTAAGTGGCAGAAAAGCCAGAATTGCGGGTATCGGGTTAGAGGTCTGGGACCAATCAATGCCGCCGCCTAGGGCGCGGGAGAGTTGTCTTGATATCAGGAATTTCATCGTATCGCTCCTTTGTTTAGTATTTTTTGTAATACATTATCTATGTTTTTAATAGCGGAAAAACATCGCTATCATCACAATACTCATAACCATACCATTTATAAGGTATCTTTCGCACTATATGCTCTTAAAAACAAGTTAATTCTCTGCCCCTTTTGTATGTGTTATTTCCGCTGTTTGGACAGTTAACGAAATATATATTCCCACGATATTCTTGTCATATCCCAAATATATATTTTCCTACATTTGTTGCGTGTAAAAACAACATGATACTTGCATTCCCATCTCATATAATGTATGCATTGGCAGGTTTTCATTTTAAACCTCTCATATTTGAATGTTGATGATGTATATGGGAGGTTTTATTTCTATATCAATGAGCAGATGTTGTCTATAGGTATTTAAGCCTAATAGTTATAGGAAATAGTCACAAAATGTCACAACTCCCATATGCAAATAGGTGTGGTTTCCTTACGTTTGGGTAAACTACCTGATTGAATTTCGCGCCTTAAACCGATAAAAAAAGGTAATTATTCAACCATACAAGTCACAACGATTTGAGAATTGTTCTTTTCAGGTTAGAGGTAAAACTTTTACCCGCCTTTAGCGGGCAGGTTTATCCTTTGTGTCTTTGTGGCAAGATACCTGGGTAGTTACAAGCATTTAATAAAAAGGAGGTGGGAATGAGACCTTATTTTGAAAAAATGACACCACTTGGCAAAGCTCTTTCCGATAGTCAAAAGGAGAGCGCAAAGGAAAACGTAGCCCAAATAAATGAAGTGGAAAAAGATGTTGCCCGTGCTATTGAGGCCGTAAAAAATGCAGGTATACCGGCCGAGAAAATTAAACAGAGAGGTCAGACCACAGTCTGGGAAAGAATAGAGCACCTTGTCGACCCTGGAACCTGGTGTCCGCTTCATACACTGTATAATCCCCTGTTTAACGAGGAGGGCACGACTGGCGTAATTGATGGGCTTGCCAAGATCAACGGTAAATGGGCAGTCGTTATCGGTTTTGACAACAAGGTAATGGCGGGGGCATGGATTGCTGGACAGGCAGATAACCAACTCAGGGTCACGGATATGGCAAAAAGACTTCACGTTCCTCTGGTGTGGATTGTGAATTGCAGTGGCGTAAAACTAACAGAGCAGGAAGAGGTGTATGCTAACCGAAGAGGCAATGGAACCACATTTTTCCGCCATGCTGAGCTTGAAAAGGTTGGTGTTCCAGTTTTAGCAGGTATTTATGGAACAAACCCAGCCGGCGGCGGATATCAAGGCATTAGCCCCACCATACTTCTGGCACATAAAGATGCTAACATCGCTGTAGGCGGCGGCGGTATTGTAGGTGGTATGAGCCCAAAAGGGTATTTCGACGAAGAAGGGGCTGAACAGCTTATTGAGGCAACACGCCATTTCAAGCAGGTGCCCCCGGGCAGCGTTCCTATACATCATAATGAGACAGGCTTTTTTAAAGAGGTATATGATACTGAATACGAGGTCCTTGACGCCCTGAAAAAATACATGGATATGTGTCCAGCCTATGACCCTGATTTTTTCCGCGTTGATAAACCAAAAGAACCCAAATTTCCCGGAGAGGATATCAGCAGTATTGTAGCCTTTAATCAGAAGAGGAGTTATAACTTTCAAGAAATGCTGGCCCGTATATTTGATAACAGCGAACACATGGAATTCAGGCCAGATTATGGCCCAGAGGTCTACACCGGACTTGCCAAGATTGATGGTCTTCTGATAGGCTTTATAGGAAATAATCAGGGATTTTTAGGTCAACACTATCCTGAATATGCACCCTACCCTGGCATTGGTGGGAAGCTTTATCGTCAAGGCTTGATCAAGATGAATGAATTCGTCACCCATTGTGGTCGCGACAGGGTTCCTATCGTCTGGTTTCAGGATACATCTGGAATTGATGTGGGGGATATTGCAGAGAAGGCTGAGCTTCTTGGCCTTGGACAATCTCTTATATACTCCATAGAGCAAACGGATGTCCCCCAAATCTGCATCGTTCTTAGAAAGGGAACAGCGGCTGCCCACTACATCATGGGAGGACCAACAGCGAATAACCACAATGCCTTTACTCTGGGAACACCAACAACCGAAATTTATGTTATGCACGGCGAGACTGCTGCTGCTGCCTCATTTTCAAGGAGATTAGTCAAGGAAAAGGATGCCGGACGTCCACTTCAGCCAGTCATTGATAAAATGAATGCACTGGCAAAGGAATATTATGATAAGTCCAGACCAATCTATTGTGCCAATAGGGGCTATGTGGACGAGATTATCTCTTTTGCTGATATAAGAAAATATATTGTGGCCTTTGCTGGCTGCGCCTACCAAAATCCTATATCTATTTGCCCTCACCACCATATGATTATTCCAAGACTTATTAAAGGATAAAAAGGTAAATAGGCAACTTTGTATCATTTTCGCTCTTT
>QMLT01000366.1 GCA_003646875.1 Deltaproteobacteria bacterium | reverse complement strand
TGATCTATATAAAACCTGGAAGAAAAGAATCTTTAAAGAGTCGAAAAAAGTGGGCAAGGCAATCTCTGAAGGGAAAGAAGTGATTAAAAAAATCCCCCAGGTCCTTCCGGATAATAAAGACTAACTGGTTTGTTGTGTTCATATGAAAGTGTCTAAAGTGAGCTTAAGTGCCTAAAGTTAATTCCTTTACTACTCAACCACTTAACCATTTGACCACTCAACTGCTTTCATCCTTCGTTTTGGCCCAAAGGCTAGGTGTGTTAATAAGAAATGACAACCGACAAAAATGATAGCATAACTATCACTGATGTAACGCTACGGGAATACGGTCAAAATATTCCAGCCCACTACCTTCATATCTTTACCCCGGAAATCAGGGTTGAAATAGCTCAAAAGCTTATTGATGCAGGAATAAAAAATATTGAAATCCTTTCCTGTGTTAATCCAATGGTATCCCCTGCAATGAATAAAGAGGCATTAAAAAAGATATCAACAGATCTTGGCAGGGTCAATGGCATAAATCTGATTACACTTGTTCCAAATAATGCCGGTTATAAAACCTTTCTTGACCTCGATCTTGGCCCAGGTAGTTACAATCATACTATGGGGGTATTCTTTTCTGCCATCGAAGCTCATAATATCGCAAATTTAGGAAGACCTCTAAAGGAGACAATCGAGGAATATAAAAAAATTATAAGAGATGCCTCTTCTCATAATATACGAATAATTGCCTACATATCAGCTACTTTCGGCTACTTTGAACCGCAAAATGGCGTTCTCATTAAAGCCGACCTGGTCGAGGTAAACAATTATATAGAGCTATTGCTTGATCTCGGAGTTGATACAGTAACCCTTTCGGATCTGCAAGGGGTTGCAAATGAAGAAAAAACAAGGGAAATCTTTGAAAGTATCCTACACAAAAGAGCGGGAAGTGATACTGATAAACTGGGATACCATCCGCATCATATATCAGGGGAAGCGGCACTAGCCAACAGCAAGATCGCCTATGATTTAGGCATCAGGCGCTTTGACTCATCCCTTGGTGGAACCGGGGGCTGTGTTACAGGCGCTCCAGGTAATCAACCTACCGAGATGCTTGTTGATTGTTTCAATGAAGCAAGGATTCAAACTGGACTTGATGGAGCAAAGATTTTTTCCCTGACAGAAATGGTGAAAAAAGAATTATATAACAAGATTTCGCTCAATAAGGATTAAGGAGACTGACTATATTAGAAATTAATTTGAAAGTATGTACCTTTTTGGAGGTATAGGATGGAGGTTTTAGAGGCGATAAGGTCAAGAAAGTCAATCAGGGCCTTTAGGCCTGATCCGGTCCCTGAACACATCTTGATAAAACTTTTAGGGGTGGCAACTCGTGCACCTTCGGCTGTTAACCTTCAACCATGGGAATTTTTTGTTGTGAGAGGTAAAGCGCTAAAAGAGGTTAAGAGCGCCTATTTAAAAGACTATCGTTTTGGGAAATTACCTGATCCTGATATCCCTGTCGGTGATACAAGGGATATTGCACCTGTCCTCAAAGGTGTTTATAAGGAGCGTCAGGTGACACTGGCAAAACAGATATTTAAAATAATGGGCATAACCAAAGCGAATAAGAAAAAGGAGTGGAGTGAAAAGATGGTACAGTTCTATGATGCACCTGCTGTCATTATTGTGGCTGTAGACAACGTCTTACAGAGTAACTGGCCAATACTGGATGTTGGCCTTGTCACTCAAAACATTGCCCTTGCTGCCCCTGAATTTGGTCTTAGCACATGTATCATGCGTGCGATCGTTGACTATCCGAAACGCCTTAGAAAGATTGTAGGGATTCCTGAATCAAAGCGAATCATGATTGGCTTAGCTATAGGGTATCCTGATTGGGAGCACCCAATTACAGGGATAAAGACAGCTCGAGAGCAAATAGAAAATATTGTGACATTTGTAGGGTAGCAGTCATTACGTTAGGAGAGAATTTTGTCAAATAAGCTATGAGCAAGACTCAGAGATTAAGATCAAACAAACCAAGCTCTTTGTTGTTTTCTTTTTTCTTCCTTTTCTTATCTTTAGCAATTTTTCGATTGATCTCTGCGTGTCTATCCTTTTTCTCCGCGATTTCTCGCGCTTTATGGCGCTGCTGTTCCGCCATAAATTCTTCCAGTTCCTTTGTCTCTTCATCGTTGGCAGCTTCAACAACGAACTTAAATTCCGGTAACATGCTTTTAGGAATTACTAAACCATTTGGCAGCTCAACCAATGTGAGTGAATCAGATATCTTTGGGCTACAGAAACCTTCAGCCCCCAATCCAATGTTGCAGACATTTTCAATGTAAGTCGCCTTAGAGCCAATTGTAGATTTTTTGGTGCTAAAGTAATCACAAATCGTGTCGGCCGTTAAGAAGAACTCACTTTCTGAATCAAATAAAAAATTCAAACGGGCAATCACATAGACAATGGAGGCAGCCCATATCTCTTTGCTGCCCCTGGTTATGGAAATTTTTTGCTTTCTGCCCAACGTCTCACATAGCCTCAGGGCATAACCAGCCAGTTCCTCGCTTAAATGTTCCTCACAAAAGGCTAGCACCAGCTGCCTGATTTCATCTAATCGTTTTGTTTTTTCGGCCTTCGTCATATCTATTCTCCCATCCATTTCTATTACCCTACTGTTTCGA
>QMLT01000365.1 GCA_003646875.1 Deltaproteobacteria bacterium | reverse complement strand
TATTGCCCTGCGTAGAGAATTGATAGAGGATTATAAAAACTACGCAACTGCCGTCCTGCTCCCTGGAAATTTCAGAGATGAAAGACATGGGTTAATCACAAGGCTCAGCATCGCTGAAAACGATAGCGCTCAGACCCTACAAGCCATCGAAACACTCAAATGAGATATGGCAAAACTGCAAGTTTCCGAAGGGCTGATAGAAAATTCAGGGCTTATCGAGGAGATTCATCAGGAGCTGGGCAGTCATCGCAAGGCTTCCAGGGATCGCATCCAGCTTCAGACACGCAATTGGAAATGCTCGATGAAGCCAAACCGATAGATCAGTTGAAAATTGCCGTGGAACAGGCCGAAGAGTACGGCGCGCTTGAAAACCGATGGCGTGAGGATCAGATGGAGATCCGAAATGATGTAAAAACACTGGAAATAAAGTTAAGCAAACAGTCATTATGGGCAGGCTTCATCGAAGAGATTGAAGGGCTCTGTATACCATCGCTGGAAACTATTGATGAATTTGACGACCGAACTGATAAGGCAGAGCTTACGGCCGCCGAACTAAAATCTGAAAGCAAAAAACTACATGGCGCGCAGGCAGAGATTGAACAACAAATCGAACAACTCCGATTGGAGCAAGAGGCGCCCACCGAGGAAGACTTGCAGAATTTAAGAGATGCGCGTGAGCAAGGCTGGCAGTTGGTGCGCAGGGCTATAGAAGGCGATTCCGCGCCCGATGAAGAAGTTCAGGATTTTATCCGGCGATTTGAACCCGCTATTACTTTAGCGGATGCCTTTGAAGCCAGTGTTCGCCAGACAGATGAAATTGCGGATAGGCTCAGACGCGAGGCCGATCGTGTCACGAATTTAGCACGACTGATAGCTGAAAAGGCAGCTCAAGAAAAACAGGTCAAACGCATAAATGAAGATCTGGACATCGCGGAGAAGAAGCTCACTGAAATTAACAATGAATGGTCGAAGTTATGGCAGCGCATTGGGATCACGCCTCGAACGCCAAGGGAAATGCGAGGCTGGGCCCAGAATCACGCTGCTATGGCCGAAAAGGCAGCCGAAATTAGAGAACGGAAGTCCAAAACAGATGCGCTGCAAAAAAGCATCGACAAACGCCGCAGTTTTGAATTTCGCAGAGTTTCAAAAGGCTTCTGGAACGCACTTGAGGATATCTCTTCAGACGAGGCTTATGTTGTTGCGCAAGCGAAAGAATCCTTCCCCAGATTTGCTTCTGGGATTTGAGCTTTCCCATCCTGATATTCTCAGCCCACTTTTGACCAGTTTTATGAATTACGCCGCCCGGGAAAGTAGTTTTGTTTTTTCTGATTTTCAATTTCCTCAAGGAGTAAAAGAATTTTTTGATAATTTACATAGCCTCGCTTCGCTTTCCGTCTTAGAAAATTTGGTTAATACAAAAACCTATGAGATAACTCCAGAGGCTCAGAGAGAAAAGAGATAAAAGGGTAGAAAGGGTTACAGCAGTTGAGGCAAATTTAACATCTCCTTCCATCTCGCTTGACATTATCACAGAAACCGTGGCTGTCGGCGCTCCAAGCAGGATTGCAGCCACCTCAATGGGAAATGGGTGCACCCCGGCATTGTGGAGTAAAACTACTCCCAAGCCAGGAAGAAAGAGAAGTTTGAGAAGCGAAGATGAAAAAAGCCAGTAAAGGCTGTTTGACATCGCTGACATGGATAAGGATGCCCCAATGATTAAAAGCGCCATAGGCAGAGCCATGCCAGAGACAATTTCCAGGAATCTGTCTAAGAAATTGGGCAATTTCAAACCAAAGAAGGAGAAGGCTATTCCAAACAATGCAGAGATTATAATTGGGTTTAGAAAGATGCTCTTAAGCATTGTTATAAATGATTTAATCTTTTTTCTTTTCGTAGCAGAGTGGATATTGAAAGATAGAACAGATAATATGTTTTGTGGAATTATAATAAATGGCGCCAGGAAACTTGCAATACTAAGGCCATTATTTCCCAGGGAATAAAAGACTACGGCAAAACCAATATAGCCGATATTTCCATGCATAGAGGTTTGGACAAAGCTTGCAGCCGAGGCAGATCCCAAAGTGGAGAATAGCTTGAGCCTGACAAACACAAGAGAAAATAGCCAGACGATAAATACAGATAAAGATGAGATGAGCGCAAGGTTTATGTCAAAAGTTTCATGAAAGGGCGCACTGGATAACTTGATAAAGAGAAGCGCCGGGATGCCTATATAAAATACAAGTCGATTAGCCCCCTTTACAAAGATATCAGGAAAGAAAGCCAATCTTTTGGCCCCTGCGCCTAAAAATATTACTAAAAAAACCGGGAGTATGTTTAAAGCAATGTCCATGAGAAAATATTATTATTTGTAACCGTGAACGCTTACGATTATCTCAAGAAAAAACAGTCTATTGACCCCAAAGCATATTTTCTATAAAAAGTGGTCTATTGATATATAGATAAGTTGTAATTACCCAGGTTGTTAGGTTCAATGTTCACCGTTCAGGGGTTCAACTTGCAGCCATGAACCATTGTCCATGTCAAGACTCTTCAACCGACTCATGGAAAACCCGCATTTAACTGTTAATGGTTCAGCAAATAACCATTGAACCATGAACCCGGAACTTTGAACCTGTCTAGTTACGATAAGTTTTTACCTATGAGCGTGCAAAATAGC
>QMLT01000364.1 GCA_003646875.1 Deltaproteobacteria bacterium | reverse complement strand
TTTCTCCAATTACAACCGTGCCTGTTTTCTCATTGACTATAACCTTTGCCACAGAATCTGGTATTACCTCGAGATCTTCAAGCTTAGCGATCAGGGTAACCACCTTATCTTGAAAGGACTGCGGGATAGTGATTTTTAAGGTGCCTGAGTCTATTGGCTTAGCAAGGCCCTTCCCAAAACAGGAGTTTATCGCATTTGTAGCCCTGGCAGCAGTAATAAAATCAGGATTGTTTAAAATAATAATTAATTCCCGTTTATTTCTTAATGACAAAGGAATCTCTCGCTCTACAGTGGCTCCTCCAATTATTCTTCCTACTGTAGGATGGTTTTTTGTGACACCTCCTCCTGCAGCTCCACCCGCACTAAAGCCACCAACTGATAAAGGTCCCTGGGCAAGGGCGTAGATCTTGCCATCAACCCCTTTTAGAGGTGTGAGAAGAAGGGTTCCTCCCTGCAAACTTTTTGCATCGCCAATAGAGGATATTATCACATCAATCTTTTTCCCTATCCTGGCAAATGGGGGAAGTGTGGCGCTAACCATTACTGCAGCAACATTGCTTACCTTTACATCCTGGGCGCTTACATGGACACCCATCTTTTCCAGCATATTGACAAGGCCCTGAATGGTAAAATTTGTTCCCCCTTTATCCCCGCTGCCATTAAGGCCAATGACCAGACCATAACCAAAAAGCTGGTTCGTCCTGATACCCTTTATGCTGGCAATATCCTTTAGCCTTGCGCCGGTAACTGTGGAGGCAAGAAAGACGTTAATAGCAAAGACAATAAGTAATGAAAATCTAAAACGGCCATACATGATCAATTATCCTCCCTAACCAGCCTGGTTTTTGTTTGTCTGCCACCGGACCAATACCTGAATACGATATCCTGGCATCAGCCACATACGTGGAGGAAATTTCATTAGACGGAGTTATATCCTCCGGCCTTATTATGCCTGATAGGGCTATATACTGTGTCTCGTGATTCACCTTAATCTCTCTCTTTCCATTAATGTACAGATTTCCATTCGGAAGCACACTTATAACCACGGCGGAGATATACGCCTTTACATGACCATCTCTATCGCTTGAACCTTTTCCATCAAAGCTTGACCCAAGACCTGCCTTTATCAAATCATCAGTTCCCGGATTTTGGGCAAGCCTGGGGTTTTTCTCACCCAGGGCCTTCATGTAACCTAATAACTTCAATTGTGCATCTATGCTTGATTTCCTGCTTGTTTTGGTATTTGCGTTCAATTCTGCCTCTGGATCCTCTACAATCCTTACAGTTACAATATCTCCCACTTTTCGGGCCCTCCTGTCAGGATAAAGAGTAATGCCATTCGTTTCCGACCATAATGATCCCTCTTCTATCTCAGGGGGTTTATATTCTGGAAATTGGGGCTCCTGAATCCTTTTGATCTCACGCACATGAGATGTATTTGTGGGCCACGCAGCGCAACCGCTTAAGAAAATAAGTATTATGCATAAAAGAAAATATTTTTTAGAGTCCATTTTTCTCCTTTAAAAATCTACACTTACAGTTGAATTATCAATTATCCTTGCATATATCACTTTTTTACTCATTGCGTTTTGAACCCTTATAAGCTCACCCATGTGACCTTTCACTAAAGCTCTGCCAGGAACTGTCACCCTTAGATTTCCTGACTCTGCTAAGATGGTTACCATATCTCCCCTTTCTACAATCAGAGGTTTCCCCAACATCCATTCTTTGATACAGGTATCTTTCTTAATAGCGTGCTTTGCCATAAGCCCAACAGCCTTACCTGTATCGGTCAAAACCTTCGAAGATAAATGAGAGATATTTTTCCGTGCTAAGTAAAGGTCATCTTCCTCTACAATTTCCCTTTTTTTTAAATTCCTGCGAGCACACACTACAGATTCAAATACATCAACCCAACCGGATAGCCTGACTTTATTCTTTACCACCCCGTTTACGCTAATAATAACGACCAATTTTACATATCCTGCAAGCCTTCTTTTCTCTTTTTGAAATAATCTAAGATTTATCTCCCCGGGAGGAACAGGTTTATTGCCGAGAACCTTCAACCTGGATACCAGCACATCTGATTTTTCTTTTCCCAGATGTTGGCAAAGGTAGTCTCTGAAGATTTTTCTAAATGCGGCATCTGAGATCGTCTGCTTGCCCTGGCTGGTTATTGCCTTGACTGCCTTTTTATCAAGGGCTCCTAACTCAAAAGGGAAAGAAATACCAAAC
This sequence comes from Deltaproteobacteria bacterium, assembly GCA_003646875.1. Taxonomy (GTDB): domain Bacteria; phylum Desulfobacterota; class DSM-4660; order Desulfatiglandales; family B25-G16; genus B33-G16. Next base: position 451 of record QMLT01000364.1, on the reverse strand, counting down.
AAGCAGGCAAGAAGAATCATGATCTTTATGGTTTTTTTCATGATATGATAATTACCTCCGTTAACAATTAGCAATTCTCAATGTAAAATTAGCAATTAACAATTGATACCTGTGAAACTTGATAATTGACAATTGCTAATTGATTCTATCTCTTAATATTATTGGCTATTTGCAACATGTTATCTGCTGTTTGTATTGCCTTGCTATTTATCTCATAGGCCCTCTGGGCCATGATCATGGAAACCATCTCTTCGACAACATCTACATTAGACATCTCGATAAATCCCTGGGCAATTGTTCCCACACCATCTGAACCTGGTGTGCCGGAAATGGCCTCCCCTGATGCATCTGTAGGTCTGTATAAATTGCGGCCGAGGCTAAAAAGACCTGCAGGGTTAGGAAAGGTATATAATTCTATAACACCAAGCGAGGTTCCGATTCCTTCAGGGTC
>QMLT01000363.1 GCA_003646875.1 Deltaproteobacteria bacterium | reverse complement strand
GGGGGAGGATAAGTGTTTGAAATATCATTTTACACACCCTCACCCCAGCCCTCTCCCATCAAGGGAGAGGGAGTGTCTTTGCAGTTTGTAAATTTCTGATGAATGAAAATCAGAGAAAATTTATCTCAGATAAACTTGGCACCTTGGGCAACATTGCGGCTGGGGCATTAATCTTTGGACAATTCCTCTCTGAAGAAGCATTCCGTTTTCCTCTATTTTTATTTGGTGTTGTGTTTTGCATCACGTGCTATCTAGCCGGATACCTCATTTTGAAAGGTGGTGATCAAGAATGACGCCTTTAGCCTGGCTTTTTTTAGTTCTTACAATCATTGTTATTATTTTTACAGGCCCAATCATCTATAAGGATTGGAAAAAAAGAAATAAAAATATCCGAGAATAGCAAAGTAAGTTTTGTTCTCCGTTCACCGCAGAGTCGCAGAGACCGCTGAGGTTTTACAGTTTCACCCTGCGGTGCTAAAAAAAATGCTTGCACCATCTGCCTTCCGCCACCATCAAGCCACCAAAGCAACAGGGGCAAAAAGTTCCTGTCGTCCCGCTTATGTTTAGCGGGACTGAGTGGTTTTCCTTTGCCGTCCTCTCAACGGCAAAGGAAAAATGATTCTTCTCTGCGTCCTCTGCGTCTCTGCGGTAAGCTGGTATTTTTTTGAAAAGAGACAACAATGGTTAATACAATCCTTATTATCTTAGGTGTTATTGCTCTATTAAGCCTCGCATTGGGTATCTGGATAAACCGTAGTGAAAAACCGAAAAATAAATCATGATGTTCGCTATCCGTTCACTGTTATCCGTTGTCCGTTCTCCGATTTCCGTTTTCCGTTTTCGGCAGTGAACAGCGAACGGATAACGTTCTTTAGCGGTCAACGGATAACGGTTAACGGCTATGCGCTTCCGGCATATGTTCCTCAGAATTGAGCGCATTCAAAATGACTTTTTCATTTAATTGGTGAATGGCAGATACAAATTTTGAGATACTATCTTCCTCAACCGTGGATGATCCATAAATGATTTCCCTCAAGTCCTCTACAGTCAACCACTCATCATTTTTATTGCTTGTATAAACAAAGCCTTCGGATACCCTGCTGCCTTTTTTATAATTCTGCCGCTCCCACCACGAACGGTCTGGCATAATGACATACATGCCATTATATGCCACGGTGTTTCTCCCTTCCTCTTCCGTTATTAAAGCCTCATGGAGTTTTTCCCCTGGTCTGATGCCTATGACGTCAATATCACAATCCCTTGCTATTGCCTTAGCCAGATCCATAACCTTCATACTTGGGATTCGGGGTACAAAGATTTCCCCTCCCTGCATATGGCAAAGTGCATTTATCACTAATTCAACCGCCTGATCGAGGGTTATCCAGAACCTCGTCATTCGTTGGTCGGTTACGGTTATCTTTCCGGTCTTTTTCTGTTCCCTGAAAAGGGGGATAACACTGCCACGGCTTCCAATGACATTTCCGTACCGGACGCAACAAAACCGTGTGCCTCTGGGTCCAGAGTAGGCATTTCCCTGAACGAAGATTTTTTCGGCGCATAGTTTAGTGGCGCCATAAAGATTGACCGGGTTGACCGCCTTATCAGTGCTTAGAGCGATCACCTTCTTAACCCCGGTATCAATAGCAGCATCAATAACATTCTGGGCGCCGTGAATATTTGTCTTCACAGCCTCAAAAGGATTATATTCACAGGACGGAACCTGTTTTAGCGCTGCGGCATGAACAACAATATCTACCCCTTCCATTGCCCTTTTAAGACGATCAGGATCTCGCACATCTCCTATGAAATATCTCACATATTCATCGCCAAATTTTTGACGCATTTCGTGCTGCTTTAATTCATCACGACTATAGATTCGTATGACCTTTGGGTGGTAATTCTGGAGCATTATCCTGCAAAAGTGTTTGCCAAAAGACCCTGTTCCTCCAGTCAAGAGAATGGTCTGATTCTTCCAATCTATCCTTCCTATATCGGCATTCCCGATTTTCAGGAGTCTCTTTGCCTGATCAATGCTCCTATTCTTATTATGAAGTATCTTTTTGATTTGTATTAAATTATCAATATCCTTTTCTGAATATCTCCTCTGGCCACCATCAGTCCTTCCTGGCTTTACAAGCTCAGAAAATTCTGTCTCCCAATATCGGATCGTCGATCGTGGAACCTGTAATTTCCTGCTTACTTCTTGAATTCTATATTCTATTTTGTTCACCGTTTTCCGTTCTCCCTTCACTGTTGATGCTTACTCTACACTTCTCTCTCGCCCTGCCCCGCCTAAGCGGGGCTCTCCCACCTTGACGGGATCGCTAGATCCCTTAGAGAACACAGAGGTGAAAAAGCTCTAATCACTAACAATGTTTTCGGCTGAACATGGGAAAACTTTAATTTAACTTTCAGGTTAACTTTTGGAAAAGCAAAGGATGTGCCAGAATTATTGATATGGCTTTTTATCGCAAAATCAATATATTAGGGCAATTGATAATAACTTCTCAATAAGTTGGGGTATCTGTCAGGCAATAAGGCACAACAAGCCCTACATAAAGTCAGGGAGCATGGGTATGTCTTTTTTTGCTCCATGCCCTTAATAAATAGGGGGCATCAGCGTGCCCCCATAAATCGGGACACACGTGCAACGTGGATTTTACTATTATGCAACTTGTCGGTTGGT
>QMLT01000362.1 GCA_003646875.1 Deltaproteobacteria bacterium | reverse complement strand
TATTGCAAGTTTAATGTGCCTTTTTGGTGTTAAGATAAATATTATTTTAGCCATGTTTAATCTTATTCCAATTCCCCCTTTGGATGGTTCGCATGTGCTGGCCTATTTACTTCCACAATCTCTTTCGATCAAGTATCAGCAGTTTGGGCGATATGGTTTCGTGATAATCCTGCTGCTCATTATTACCGATACCTTGAAATACCCTTTCTTGCTCGCTGCCTATCTCTCGAAAATGTTACTTGTTTGGATGATTACCATGGGGAGGTTTTTTGGGTAGAGTATGAATAGACAAGGGAACAATTCCTGTGATGGGGTGAGTGACGGGACTTGAACCCGCGACAACTGGGGCCACAACCCAGTGCTCTACCAACTGAGCTACACCCACCACATTGTGATCTTATATATCATACTATCTACTTTTTGGCAACTGGATATTTTTACTGGATATTGTCATGTATCTTAGCAGTACAATAGGGAGTCACGGGTGAAAAAAGATGATAGAAATATGATTTTTAGACAGTTACCATCGGTAGACTATCTATTGGAGTCGTCTGTCATTAAGGGATTTCTTTTGACTACTCCTCGGATCCTGGTGTTAAGAGCTATTCATTATGTCTTAGATGAAGTGAGGGAAAGGATAGTTAGGGCACAGACAGAGGATGAATTGCCAGACTTAGCGTTACGTTCTTTAGTTGATCAGATAAAAAAACGGATAATAATACTTTCTCAGCCGAGCCTAAGACAGGTTATAAATGCCACTGGAGTCATTGTTCACACTAATCTGGGAAGATCGCTACTGGCAAAAAGGGTTATTTCGAGATTTAATGCCTTAGCAGGTTGTTATAGCAACTTAGAATATGATTTAAAGACTGGCAAAAGGGGTAGCAGGTATGTGCACGTGGAAGATATCCTTATGGAGCTGACTGGCGCAGAGGGCGCTATGGTTGTTAATAACAATGCTGCCGCAGTTCTCATTACATTAGACACTATTGCCAAAGGCAAGGAGGTTATAATCTCCAGAGGTCAATTAGTAGAGATTGGCGGCTCCTTTAGGATACCTGAGGTCATGAAAAAGAGTGGGGCGAGGATGTTTGAGGTGGGAACTACCAACAAAACAACTATTAGTGATTATGAGGCTGCTATTGTATCAAATACCGCTCTTTTACTTAAGGTTCACAAGAGTAATTTTCAGACGGTAGGATTTACGGAGGAAGTACCGTTAGAAGCGCTTGTTGCTTTGGGGAAAAAATATAGCCTTCCTGTAATGGAGGATCTAGGCAGCGGTTGCTTTATTGATTTTTCTCGATATGGATTAACAAAAGAACCAACAGTTCAGGATTCTGTCGAAAAAGGGGCAGATATCATCACCTTTAGTGGTGATAAGATGCTGGGTGGACCGCAATGCGGAATAATTCTTGGAAAGAAGGAGATTATTTCGGCAATAAAGGCGAACCAGCTTGCGAGGGCTCTCAGGGTAGATAAATTAACCATTCTCGCGCTTCAGGAAACACTGAGCCTTTACAGGAATGAGAAGAAAGCAATACAACAGATACCTACATTGAGAATGATATGTCAGTCTTATAAGAGTGTATGTCGAAAGGCGAAAAAGTTATTGGATATGATTGGAAAGGTAGGTAATGGCACTCTCTCTATAAGCCTATGTGATGGTTTTTCTAAGGTTGGTGGTGGCGCCATGCCTTTAGAGGAGATACGAAGCAGGCTTCTTTGCATATCTCCAGGGAAATTCTCAGCCACATATATAGCAAATGCATTGAGTGGCTATAACCCACCTATTATAGTAAGACTTGAGAAAGATCAGGTTTTTCTGGATGCACGAACCATCCAGACAAAAGAGTTAAAAATTGTAGCCGAGGCCATAAAAATACTATCTGCAAAAAGCACCATCGCCTAAAAAAATTGGCGCCACCACCGATGTTTTACACCAGTACCCTATGAACCTCGCAGGTTTATTCCTGCTTGTATCATCCGGAAGAATTATTAAATCTGGATATTAAAACTTCGGACCTTCAAAAAAATTATTTAAAAGCGCAAAGACTGCCGAGAATGATAAAACGTTTCTTTGGCATGCTACAAAACTGGTTATACACTACAGGCTTTCTTTTAATTCCTTACCCGGGCGAAACCTTACAACCTTGCTGGCTTTAATTTGAATCGGTGCTCCAGTTTGTGGGTTTCTCCCGGTTCTTGCTTTTCTATTGACTACCACAAAGGTTCCGAAACCGGCTAAGGGAAGTTTACCCTCTTTTTTAATGGTGTTTTTTGCAGCAGCAAGAAAAGAATTCAAAGCTCTTTCTGAATCGGCCTTTGTTAAACCTGTGCTCTTGGCTATCGCTGATATTAATTCTGCTTTTGTCATGAGTTTCACCCTCCTATTTTATTTGTTATTAACTGACAAAGGTACTTCCCTTAATTATTATTACCTCTTCCCCCCTTTCCTTATAAATTTTCTTATTTGAATTCTTGTAAGGCGTAGATAGTTAACTTGAGTAATAATTACGGATGTTCTGTAGGAAAGTTATGAATACATTCTTTAATTGGATGTAAACAAAGTTATGCAAGCCTCTTAGCATAGTGAATTATCAATTTCAATAAAAATTTCTGTAATTTGAGAAAAATTTTTTCCTCATTTATATCATAACATGAATTAAATATTTAAATTCATAATCTTACTAGAT
>QMLT01000361.1 GCA_003646875.1 Deltaproteobacteria bacterium | reverse complement strand
GCTCCATAGCGACCTTTCGGAATAATTCCTTCAAAATCAATATATTCCAAAGGATGATCGTCCACTAAAAGCGCAAGGCGTTTTTCAGATGGATTCATGGATGGGCCTTTTGGAATAACCCAGGACTTTAGAATCCCCCCTAACTCAAGGCGAAAATCATAATGGAGATTAGTGGCGTGGTGCTCATGAATGACAAAGCGGGGAGACATCTCAATTTTTACTCATCAGATGGTTTACCATCTTTTCTAAACCATCCAGGCTGATTTCAAACATTGGAAAGATCTGCCTTACAATATTAATTGACCTTGTGTAGTCCCATTCAATTGATGATTTCGGGTTAAGCCAGACAGAATGCCGGAAGATACTGGCCAGAAATTGTAGCTGCTCTATGCTCGGTTTTCCACTCCTTTCCTCTATATGGATAGACCCATCTGTGGCCATTATTTCATAGGGAGCCATGCTTGCATCTCCTACAATAATAAACCTGGTTTCCGGGTCCATCCTGGCAAATTCGTCTACTGGGTGGGGTTTTGAACGCCTCGGTGGATCTGCCCATAGGTAGTCATATATAGTATTGTGAAAGAAAAAGGTCTTCAGATCCTTAAACTGACTCCTTGCATAATCAAAAAGGCTCTGAACAATGCCAATATATGGATCCATCGACCAACCACCATTATCTATAGCCAAAATAATCTTGAGTCTATCTTTTAGACTCCGCTCAAATATGATCTCGATCTCTCCCGCATTTTTCATAGTTTGATAGATAGTCTCATCGATGTTTATTTGATCCTTGGGACCGGCGGGTATCATATTGCGCAATCGCTTCAGGGCCTCTCCCATATGGCGACGGGTAAGAGGACCTTGTTGAGAGTAATCCCTGTATCTTCGGTCCATTGCTACCTTAACTGCGGATTTATTCCTGGACATGCCCCCAACCCTCATACCGCCAGGATGATATCCGGAATGACCTACAGGAGAAGTCCCACCGGTACCTATCCATTTGTTTCCACCATGGTGGGCTTCGGTCTGTTCTTTTAATCTTTCGAGAAAATAGTCAATGAGCTCTTCCGGGCTTAAGTGAGCAAGCGATTCTTCATCAATCCCAAGGGCATCTGCAATAGCCTGCGGATCTTTCAACCACGCATCTAAAAGGGCCCTGGCCGCCTCGGTTAAATCAAACTTAGTAGGATCAGTCAGCTCAACACCCTTAAAATGATGGGCAAATACCTGATCAAAGAGATCAAAATAACGCTCACTTTTTATAAGTATTGAACGCGCAGATATATAGAAATCATCAACGGAGTTGATCAAACCTTTGCTCAGGGCCTTCTGGAGCCTCAAAAAAGAGGTGGGTGTAACGGGCACGCCTACCTGGCGCAATGTATAAAAAAACTCAGTAAACATGTTTTATAACCTAAACCGCGAGACAGCCCTCTGGGCTATTGCATAATCCGGGCTTTTCTTAAATAAGACACCAAGATAGGGGATATCGCCTTTTATCAAGTCCTTCACCTTGAAGTCAGGATCGGCACGCATTGCCCTGATCCAGTTTATAAGTTCCCTTGTTGCCGGCTTCTTTTCCACTTCCTTAAACTCCCTAAGCCTGTAAAAGGCATTTACAGCGCTATCGAGCAGATCCTGGCTTATATCAGGAAAATGAACCTGCACAATCTCTCTCATCATATCAGGCTCGGGAAAGGCTATATGGTGGAAGTTGCATCTTCCCAAAAACGGGTCTGAGAGATCTTTCTTTGCATTCGATGTAATTACTATCACCGGCCTTTGTTTGGCCTTGATTGTCTTGTCAATCTCAAGGATATCAAACTGCATCTGATCCAGTACATCAAGCATATCATCCTGAAAATCGGTATCCGCCTTGTCTATCTCATCTATTAAAAGAACTACTTTTTCATCTGAGACAAAGGCCTGACCAATTTTGCCCATCTTGATATATTCCTCAATGTTGCTTACATCCCTTTTTGAATCCCCAAATCTGCTGTCGTTCAGGCGTGTTAGTGTATCATACTGATAAAGGGCATCAATTAGTTTCATGCTCGATTTGACGTTCAAAACAATGAGAGGCATATTGAGGCTTTCAGCGATTGCATAGGCAAGCATTGTTTTTCCAGTACCCGGCTCTCCTTTTAAAAGAAGAGGCATTTCGAGGGCCATGGTGATATTTACGATTTTTGCCAGCTCATTATCCAGAATATATTTACTGCCACCAGTAAATGTTTTATCTCTTTCTTCATCAAACATAAATATTCTCCTTTAAGAATGTGTAGAATTGTGAATCGGATATTTCAATATAGCTATTTATCTTGAAATATCAACCCTAAAAAAGGTTACAAATGATAAACCTCCCATGCCAAAAGATAGTTTCGCTATACAAAGATACAAAAAAAATTAGTCTGCACAAATGTTACCTAGTAAAAAAACTTGACATAGTAATATGCAACTGAGTTATTAATGTGAAACAAATGATAGCCAAGATACCCCACAGAGTGGCTTCTTATCTAAAACAATATAGCAAATAATAAAAAGCCCTTCTTTATGGGATGAAGTTTTCTTATGAGGACGATTATGGAAAGAAAAAAGATAACTATTTCTGACCTTATGGCTAAAAAGGAAAAGGGAAGTAAAATAACAATGTTGACTGCCTATGATTACCCGACTGCTCAGATGGTAGACAAGGCAGGCAT
>QMLT01000360.1 GCA_003646875.1 Deltaproteobacteria bacterium | reverse complement strand
TTAGGCGCCTGTAACGTTAACTACAGCAACCTTTGTGCCAATTTGTTTGGTAAAGGGGTATATTTAAAGGAGCGGAAAAAGTGAGGTAATACAAGGAGATAGCAATACTCAATGCTTTTTAAAAAACTATAATGGATTGGGTAACGTCAAGGATTGAGGCAGATGTCAAGATCTTGACATCTGCCTCATAAGACCATTCAACTACTCAACTTTTTATCTCTTCAGATTGATAAGCTCTGCAAGCATCTGGTCTGTGACCGTGATGATCTTGGAGTTTGCCTGAAAGCCTCTTTGTGTGGTGATCATCTTGACAAATTCGCTGGCAATGTCCACGTTAGACTGCTCAAGTGAGTTGGGCGAGATGTTGCCAAGGCCACTGGTGCCGGGCTTGCCGGTAATGGGGTTACCGCTGAGCCTGGTCTCTCTGAAGAGGTTGCCGCCGAGCTTGAACAGAGCCTGATCATTTTGAAACTTGGCCAGGGCCACCCTGTATAAGGGGATGACCTGCCCGTTTGAGTATTGACCAGTTATGGCGCCGTCCGTCCCGACCGTAACCGACTGAAGGTCACCGGCCCCGTAGCCGTCGGCCGACTGAAATGCGGTGGTGGAGGCAGAAGAGTACTGGGTTGTGGAAAGGGAGGCATTGGTCCAGCTACCGCCGGAAAAAGCGGAACCAAAGTCCATCTCGACGTCCATACTGGTATTAGTACCGCCAAGAAAATCCGCCGTAAAGGTGAAGTAGCCGTCAGAAGACACGTCGTGTGTATTGGTCATGGTCGCCCAACAATTTGTGTCAGACAAATCATCGGCATCTCCTGCTGTTATATCTATTGTGAACGTGTCTGCGTCTTCAATGGTGCCTGCCGGAAATGAGATCTGCATACCATAATCTGTTTTGAGAATTTCACCGGCCTTATAAGTAGTTGGTATCGAAATCGTCCCTGATTCGCCAGCGCCGTTGTCGTAAGCGAGTGACACAGCAGCGGTGGTCCCTGTCGAACTAATCGTGGCAGGGCCTCCTGCGACTGTAGCCGTAAAGGTAAAGGTAGATGGAGTATCGTCTCCTGTATATTCTCCATAGGATGTTGGGTCAGCGGTGCTCGCACCTGCCCAAACCGAGGCAGCCCCAACACCCCCGGCCTCTCCAATGAACTTTGAAAAAGAGATGTCCGTGATTACGCCCGAGGCCTCATTAAAGGTTATGACCCCCTTTCCAAGCATTCCCAGTCCCTTATCAGTAGTGTCCGGTATAGCCGTCCTCTTGTCTTCATCAGGGTTACAGGTCACGATGTATTCATACTCTTTAGCGCCATCAACACCATCAAAATAGACGGTAATGTCATGGGTGCTTCCCAGGGAATCATAGACCTTGAGTGTGGACTGGTATTCGTAGACGGTTCCACTAATGTAGTTGCCGTCGGTGTCGGAGCCATCCCATGCTTGGGCAAGATCAGCCGTTTTGCTGGGTGCATCGGCATCAAGGTTGGTAATCAATGTCAGCTTGCCTGTCTCTTGAGGCGATGATGTAAATGATGTGAGAATAACATCCGTAATAGAGCCCTTGTCTTCACCCGTGCTCGCGTCGAGTTCCCATCCGCGTACGATGTAGCCTGCTGGGTTGGTAAAATTACCGTCCTTGTCGAACCGGAATTCGCCGGCACGGGTGTAATATTCACTTTGGCTGCCGGGATCCCGGACTATAAAGAAGCCCTCGCCTCCTATGGCCAGATCGGTTGTTGAGTCGGTGGATTCAAACGACCCCTGGGAAAAACTGGCGGTAATATCCGCAAGAGATGTACCGCGACCTACCTGAGCGGTGCCGGCGGTTGTAGCCACGGTCTGGCTCAGGACATCCTGAAAGGTGACGCGGCTTGACTTAAAGCCGACCGTGTTCACATTGGCGATGTTGTCGCCGATGACGGTCATGGCATTGCCTAGTGTGCTCAGGCCGCTGATGCCTGAAAATAGCGAACTTGCAAGTCCCATTTTATTTACCTCCTTTTTTTTGTTATCCGTTATCCCTTCACCGTTGTCTGTCGGAAAACGGAGAACGGTGAACGTTATTATGACTCTGTCTTTATAACCTCAATAATTGTATTATCCGAACTAACTAATAGATCCCCGAGCATGAGATAAGGGATACCATATTTATATGTCACCCCTGTAACCTCTCCGGAGATATATGTGTTTGCGGTAACATAATTACCTGCTTCATTTGTAGCGGTAATCTCAAAGCTATAGATACCATCTTCTGCCATCTCTCCACTATCATCTCTGCCGTCCCAGTCAACATTGTGCTCACCCGCAGCCTGCCTGCCCGGATATAGTCTCCGAATCTCAATTCCGTTACTATCCAAGATGGAGATAATCACATCAGCCCCCTCTTCTAAGGTATATGCACCTGATACTACGCTACTGTCTTTAATAAGGATTGTATTATCATCCGCCTTGACTGTTTTTCCGATTAACTCCAGCAGATTTTCTTTGTCCTGATTGGAGAGGACTTCCTTAATTCCTGCCAGATTCTCATTCATCCCAAATAACTGTTCAAGGCTGCTGAATTGTGCCAGTTGTGCAGTAAATTCAGTGCTTTCCATTGGATTTAAAGGATCTTGATGTTTCAGTTGTTCAAGCAGCAGTTTTAGGAAGTCTTCCTTGCCCAGTTCCTTTTTAGGGTTGGTATAAGAAGATGGCTCCCCGTAAGTTGTTCCAAC
>QMLT01000359.1 GCA_003646875.1 Deltaproteobacteria bacterium | reverse complement strand
TAATTTTAAATAACTTGGCAAATAGTAATGTTCAAGCTTTCTTTGCATCCTTGACATATCTGCTTTTCTTTTATAGGCTTTTAAGCGCCTAAAACAATAATCGTATTTTATCACAACCAAAAACCAGGGTGCTTCAATGAATATTAACACAAATGATTTTAAGGACATCAACCCAGGTGATCGTGTGCTTATGGGCCCTGGGCCAAGCAATGTATCCGCACGGGTGCTACAGGCCATGTCAGCTCCATGCATTGGCCATTTAGATCCCTACTTTCTATCTGTCATGGATGAAACACAGCTTTTGCTTAAATATCTATTCCAGACAGAAAATCCATTCACCATACCGGTTTCTGGCACAGGCAGCGCAGGAATGGAAACCTCTTTTGTCAACTTAGTAGAGCCAGGAGCGGAAGTAGCAGTATGCATAAATGGTGTATTTGGCCTGCGGATGGCTGATATTGTTAGGCGCCTGGGTGGTCAGCTTATAAGGGTTGATGGCGAATGGGGAAGAGCAATAGATCCTGAGGCGGTACGAAAGGTAGTCCGGGGAAAAAATCCGAAAGTTCTTGCTCTGGTGCATGCTGAGACCTCCACAGGGGTCTGCCAGCCCCTTGAAGACATTGCAAACATTGCGCATGAAGCAGGTGCGCTTTTTCTCGTGGACATGGTCACTTCTCTTGGGGGCATTGACGTAGCTGTTGATAGAATAGGAATTGATGTAGCATACAGTGGAACACAAAAATGCATATCCTGCCCTCCTGGCTTAGCTCCCATCACATTCGGCCCTGCCGCCATAAAAGCCCTTGAAAGCCGCAAAAGCCCGGTGGTGAGCTGGTATCTCGATATGAGTATGCTTCGCAGCTACTGGGGTGCTGAGAGAAAATATCACCACACCGCACCCATCAATATGATCTATGCGCTTCGTGAAGCATTGCGCATCATTGCAGAGGAGGGACTTGAGGCACGCTTTGCCCGGCATAAATTGAATCATAGAGCACTTGTGGCTGGCATAGAGGCTATGGGTCTTGCAATGCTTGTGCCCGAATCTGAACGTCTACCAATGTTGAATGCTGTTTGTATTCCTGAAGGTGTAAACGATATGAAAGTGCGTAAAGCGCTCCTCACTGATTTTGGTATAGAGATAGGCGGCGGCTTGGGCAATCTTCAAGGAAAGATCTGGCGAGTGGGTCTGATGGGCCACTCTTCCAGCAGGAAAAACGTATTTCTGTTCCTCTCTGCCCTTGAGACTTTGCTTAATGCTGAAGGCGCTAAGATTAAAACTGGAGCTCTTAAGGAAGCGTCAGCAGTTTATGCGGAAACATGATTATAACCAATTTTTTTCCTGGTCTGCAATATCCATGTCAATCTCGTTAACCTATGAAGAGTCTATGCCCAACTATAGTATACGTATCAATTGAGGAGGACTAATCATGTCCAAAATATACAAACATCTTGAAACCAAGCTCATTCATGCCGGCGAACCTGATCCGCTAATCAATGGTGCAGTGAGTATGCCTGTTTTCCAATCTTCTACATTTGAATACACTGGCGCAACCAGCTACAACGATCTAAAATACATTCGCCTGAACAATACCCCAAATCATATCGCCCTCCACCAAAAATTGGCGGCATTAGAGAATACTGAGGCAGCACTTGTGACTGCCAGCGGCATGGCAGCGATTTCGACTACCCTTTTAAGCATTCTCTCTTCTGGTGATCATTTCCTGGCACAAGAGTGTCTGTATGGCGGGACACATGATTTTATTACCAAAGATTTGGAAACGTTTGGGATCTCATATGATTTCATAGATGGCGACGATCCAGGTTCCTGGGAACACAAATTAAAACCCAATACCAAAGCAATTTATGTTGAAACAATGACAAACCCTCTTTTGCAGGTTGCCGACCTCAAAGCTGTCGTGGAATTTGCCAAGGCACATGGTCTTATATCGCTGATCGATAATACCTTTTCGAGCCCGGTGAACTTCCGGCCCCCTGAGTGGGGCTTTGACCTCTCTCTCCATAGTTGTACAAAATACCTTAACGGTCATTCAGACATTGTGGCAGGCGCTGTCATAGGCCGTGCCGATCTAATCGAAAAAATTACACACAAGCTCAACCACCTTGGTGGCTCGCTCGATCCTCACGCCTGTTTTCTGTTGCATCGAGGTCTGAAAACACTGGCAGTAAGGGTGAAATATCAAAACGAAAGCGCGCTCACGATTGCCAACTTTTTAGAAAAACATTCGGCAATTAAAAAAATTAACTATCCAGGTCTTGAAAGCCATCCCAGGCACCAACGTGCCAGCGAGTTGTTTGATGGATTCAGCGGTATGTTGAGTTTTGAATTGAATGATGGCGTCCAAGCAACCGAGCGTTTTATCGAAAATACAACATTACCAATAAGTGCCCCAAGTCTTGGAGGCGTGGAATCGCTCATTACCAGACCGGCTATCACTTCTCACTCAGGCATGTCTCCTAAAGACCGCCAAGCACTGGGAATTTCAGACGCCTTAATTCGCTTATCGGTGGGTATAGAGGCAACTGAAGATATTATCGAGGATTTTGACCAGGCGTTGAATGCGTAAGGTAAGAGTAAGTGACAGATGTGCATTTAAAAAGCACAACATCATAAGAGATAAGAGTGTCATAAGAGTCAGGGCTAAGTCATTCAAAGAGGTAATCTGTTGTAATGTCAAGATTATTTGCTTAATCAATTTTTTATAAATTCGAAACCCTAAAC
>QMLT01000358.1 GCA_003646875.1 Deltaproteobacteria bacterium | reverse complement strand
TAGTTGGGCCATCTTATAAAGGAAGTGCAATTGCTTCAGCAACAGCTGCTGCTCTTTTTCATTACCATGGCCATGATTTGCTCTTTGATTATGACAGGAAAGAGGCAAAAAAACATGGTGAAAGGTCCTCATCCGCTGCCCTTTTTGTCAATAATACATTTTTTAATGGCTGTAGAATATTTATTGTTGATGATGTAATAACGTCTATGGAAACAAAATATGAGATTGTAGAAAAAATTAATGAAGAATCTCATTCTCACGGATTTCACTGTGAGATAATAGGATTAGGTATCGCAGTAGATAGGGAACAAACAACAGTAGTCTATGATAAAGAGGGAAATGTTGTTCTGGATAAAAAGGGATCGAATCCTATAGCCGAATTTACCTCGAGAACCGGTATCCCATTTTTTTCAGTTGCAGGTATAAGGGAGATAGTAGCGTATCTCTATAACAATAAGATTCCTCTTTTTATCTCAGGGGAGAAAAGAGCTATCGATTTAGCGATAAAAGAGAAATTTGATAAATACATTGAAACCTATGGAAGGGGGTAACACCGCAGGTTATCGAGTCGATCAGGTTTATTGAGTTAATCGTGAAACTAACAAACACAAGAGACCCAATAAACTCAACGGACTTCCGGTATGAAGGGAGAGAGATCGTGGAAACAGATACATTGGAAAAGAAAAAAGAGCAGAGACAATCTATTATTGATAGCAAAAGGCCAGGAGATGAGAGTGATCCAAACAGTAAAAAGATGATGTCGGCAGGTTGGACAGACCTAATGCTTAAGCAGGCTGCATCTATAGCAAGTAAGGTCAAGGCCGACGCTATTTTGGTTAATATGGAGACTTCCGCAGATATTATACCCTTTTTAAAGGCGGAGGGGAAAAAGTTTAAGGTTATAGTGGTAACAAAAAATGAACTATCCCTGGAAAAGGTTACTGATTTAAAATGTAATACTATTAAGCTCCCTGATGTTTACCTGACCAGGGATGGCTATCTGAAATTTAGTTTTCTGGCCGGGATTTCCAAGGGAATATTGTTTAAAGATGATATTCTGGTATGTGTGGGTGGACAAATAGAGAAGGGTTATATGGATACCATAATGATATTGAAGGTGGGGGATGAATCCGAAATTGTCAGTTTTGCTGAAGAATCACCTTTCCCTAAGAACATAAAACCAGATATATTCGAATCTCTTCTTACTTTGCTCATGGAAATGGCATATGAGGGCAGAGAAGGGAGACCTATTGGAACTACATTCGTCCTGGGTGATCATGAAAAGGTGCTTCAATATTCACACCAGTTGGTTTTCAATCCCTTCCAGGGGCACCCTGAGGATATTTTGCATATTACTAAACCCGAGGTTCGAGAAACAGTAAAGGAATTTTCGTCTATTGACGGAGCCTTTATTATAAGAGATGATGGTGTTGTATTGGCAGCTGGACGCTATTTAAATGCTGCACACCACGGGGAACCCATGCCCCAGGGTTTGGGCGCCAGGCATTCATCTGCTGCCGCTATTACAGGGGTCACGGATTCAGTTGCCTTAGTCATTTCTGAGTCGACTGGAAAGGTGACTATATTTAGGGGTGGAAGCATTGTAACAACTATTGAAAAGACAACTTCCCCAACCCAAAAGCCAGTACCAATTATTTGATATAAATAGATATGCTCAATTTAAGCCAACTTAAACAGGATTTAAAGGCTCTTTTGTCGCAAAGAGAGCCAAAGAGAATTGAAGACAATGTTGATACATATACCCAGGCCTCTGTTCTTTTGCCCCTATTTATAAAGGATGGTCATTTTTGGCTTCTTCTTATGAGGAGAGCAAATACAGTGGAATACCATAAAGGCGAGGTATCCTTTCCTGGCGGTGTCGTAGATGAGAGAGATTATAATCTGGAAAGCACTGCTAAAAGGGAAACCTTTGAGGAAATAGGGGTTAGAGAAGAGGATATTGAGATCCTGGGTCAACTGGATGATATGACTACCATAACGTCTCGATTCATTATTCATCCTTTTGTGGGAACAGTCCCATTTCCCTATGAATTCACCATTAATAAGACAGAGGTTGAACGCTTGATTGAAGTTCCTTTACAATTTTTTCTTGATCCTTCTCAACCACAACCATTTTTAATGAATTATAAAGGAGATACTTTTGAGACCCCAGCTTTTATCTATGAGGGCATTGTTGTTTGGGGAGCTACAGAGAGAATTTTAGAGAATTTCGTCGGTGTGATAAGACCCGCATATCAGTCTTATTAGCCTGGCATGGTATTTCCAGCAATTTTCCTTTGACTTTTCTTTTAAAAATATTGTAACTGCTAAGGTTGCGAGGTTCACGGATGATTGCCTTATCTTCATACTGTTCTATGTTCATCGTTTTCTAACTTTGAACCCACCCTGCCTTCCGGCGGGCAGGTGTGAACCCTGGAACTTCGCGCAGCGCAGGCGCTTGCGCCGCGTGTGAGCCTCAGTCGTAACGAACCTCCATGTCCTGCGGCCACAACGAAGAATGAAAGTAGTTGAGTGGTTAAGTAGTTCAGTGGTTGAGTAGTAAAGCCCTTAATTTTAGGCACTTTAGGCAATTTAGTTCACTTTAGGCACTTTCATATAAAATATCTATCATTAAAAAGTGATACAAAGAAGTCGGGACGTGGCTCAGTCTGGTAGAGCACAGCGTTCGGGACGCTGGGGTCGCTGGTTCAAATCCAGTCGTCCCGACCACTTACTATTCTGTTT
>QMLT01000357.1 GCA_003646875.1 Deltaproteobacteria bacterium | reverse complement strand
CCTTTCCCCAATTCCTCAATTGCTCAATCCCCCAACCCTTTCTTTAGCCATTCAGGCAGAGTGGGATCTATTATCATACCCTGATCGAGGTCATCTCGCCATATATTTCCGTCCAAGTACCATTTTTCGATCACAGCGATATTGTCAAATCTCTCTGCGATAATATTTACGTCAGTCCTCAAAACTCATACCCCATCCCCATCATCCCTGCTCTTGGGGTGGCCGGATAACCATCTATGGTGTCATAATCTCTATTGAATAAATTAGTGATCTTAAAAAATAACTTAATATTCTCCTTTAAAGAATAATCTCCCCTTAGATCAGATCTAAAATAAGTGCCACGGATCGCTTTGTTATTCTCTGCATCGGAAAATCTCTTTGACTGATATATTGTGCTCAGCCCGAGAGAGAAATCCTTAACAGACCTTAGTTGAAGCTCAAAATGCCATCTATGTTTAGGGTTGTTAGGTAGCCATTTCCCGGTATCTTCATCCTTAGCTATAAGATATGTATAAGAAGTTTTAGCAGTTAAGAGATCGCAAGGCACACATTTAGCGGCTATCTCAATGCCCTTTAGAGTGGCTGAACCTATGTTCTTATATCTTCCAATGCTGTCCTCTCGTACATAGGTTATCCGCTCAGTTATATCGTTGAGAAAAAACGAAACAGAGCCTTCTAAGGTTTCCTTAGGTCGATAAGAGAGACTTAAATTATAATTCATCGCCTTTTCCATCCCTAAGTCAGGATTTGGCTTGAGTGTAGAGGTCTCATAGTATCTCTGATAAAATGTGGGTATATTGTTTGAGCGGTTTGCTGAAAGGTGTAAATCAAGATCGTCATACTTATAACTTAGTTGAACTTGGGGATTGATTGCAGTTGGAAAGTCAGAGTAAAAGTTTGCCCTAACGCCTAACCCCAGATTTAATGAAGTTTTCTGAAGGCTGACCTCTTTGGTAAAGTAGAATGCATACTTTTCTTCCTGCTGAGATATAATCTTGTTGCCTTCTACATCAGCGATTTCAAGGTCCGTTCCGATATTAAGCTGCCCCAGTCTTCCTGCTGAAATAGGAGATGAAAGCCTTTCATTTAATACGCGGCTCTCCATGATATTGTCAAAACCAGTGTCAGGATTGTTATATCTTTTGTCAAAGCCACTATAATGGGTTGTGCTTTTTACCCTTCCGAGTGGCAAGACAAATGTAGAGCCCCAGTCTTTTTCTCTGGACCTGGCCCGGGGAGAAGGGGAATATGTTGGGCCAGGACTACCCTTTTCAAACTGCGAGTAATCAACAGAAAAGACTATATTCTTTTTCAGATCAGATTTATAGTTGAGTTTGGTGCCAAATCTTTTTTTGTCCTCATCGCTGTTGATTCTGAATCCATCCTCCTTCTCCCAACCTCCTGATAAACCTAAGCCAAAATTCCCCAAATCATTCTGATAGATTAGGTCGTATTTCTGAGAATCAAATCTGCCATAAGAGACCTCAATATTCCCACGAGATCCTCTGGAAATCTTTTTGGTAGTAATGCTAACAACTCCGCCACTGGTGTCATCTCCATAGAGGACAGAGCCTGTCCCTTTATAGATCTCTATTTTTTCAATAGTATTTATAGATACCATGCCCCAATTGACTGCTCGATAGGAAGAAGCAGGGTTATTGATTGCTCTACCATCAAGCAAGACAAGGATATTTTTTACCGATGAGCCACGAAAGCTAACTGAAGTGTCGGTAGCGCTTACCCCGGGAATCTGATTCAAGAGATCCACCATGGAATGCACATTCATCTTTTTGATATCTTCATCGGTGATGACTATCTTACCGTGATTACTTGCAGTCATCTGGTCCCAGGCATTGACCGAATTAATGACCACAACGGTGATTAATAGAAAACAACTGGCTACACAAAATGAGCCTTTAAGTAATACGTGCCTTAACAAAAACCTTTTTTGAATCCACAATTATTAGTCCCTCATCCCCGGCTAAACTCTATGTCCAATTACACCGTAGCCCTGCATGCAGTCACAACTGCATTAAATGCTTTTTCTCGGCGGAAGTGAAGCTCCCCAAACCGCGGGTTATCTGTTATCAAACGCCCCCTGCCTGGATGAAACTGAACAACGAACCCCGGTGCGGTGCCGGCTCGGCGGATCTCTGAATTCTTCACTGCCGGGCAGCCAGTTAAACGTAAGGGAGGGGATGCAAGGTCCCCTCCTCAAGATCATACAGTTCTTCTCTGTGCGGATCTGCGGTTACTTTTTCAAACTGCCGCGTCCTTTTTCCTGGTAAATCCTCCACGAACAAAGTTCCAGACCAAACCGGCGCAAAGGACCACAAGGGCGCTGATATGAGGCCAGAGTCCACACATTCCCGTGCAACCAGTAGTTTTTCCTTTTGTAAGTACACTTATTGGAACACACATAGTTTACCTCCCACCCCGGATAAACCGGAAACACGAAGCACGAAATCCAAAATTCGAAACAAATTCAAATATCAAATGTTCAAAACTGTATGAGTAGTTTCAAGCGTGATTGAAAATGTCAGAATTCCTCATCGTTTTTAATTTTGAATTTTTCTCATTCGATATTCTTTGCAGCCTTCGCCTTGAGAAGATACGGACTAAAGATCTATAACTTTGCAATGAGTTCTTCAGCTTCTTCCACTACTTCTTGAAAACCCCGGCTTTTTGCCAATTCTATTGTTTTTCGAAAATATTCGATTGCCTTATCATTATTCCCTTCCTTCATAT
>QMLT01000356.1 GCA_003646875.1 Deltaproteobacteria bacterium | reverse complement strand
TTTGTTCTTTACCGATTTCTGCTCAAAGCCTGTCCGCCGTCAGTCTGGAGGACCCCAGTTAAATAAAAGTCAAAAGGCATTTAACGGGGTAAACACTTTTCGGTAACTTATGCTTCATTTGCTTCGCATTTACTTACCGATTTCAGCCTAAGGCTGTTTTCGGTAATAATCTCGTTTCTATAAGCTAAACCTTTACGAGTACCCCTTTTCACAAAACCATGGATCCAATTGACCTTATAAGACAAGGAAAAATCACCCGCTATTTTAGGGCAACCAGGAAACTCAATATCCCTCATCTCGTATCCCATATCACCCAAAGAGCAGCAGGGAAAGAATACTTGTTTTTGGAAGATAGTGACTTTCTTTTCATGTTGGGGCTCTTAAAGGAGATTGCTCGGGATTCCTCGCTCAACATATATGCCTTCTGTCTCATGCCAAACCACGCCCATATTCTTCTCAGCCCACGGAAAGAAAATTTATATGATGCCATGAGGGATCTTTTCTCTCGGTATGCCATGAGATTCAATAAAAAATATGAAAGGAAGGGTCATTTGTTTGGTGGACCATACAGGCAAGCTTTATGTTTTGATGATAGCTATCTTCTGGCAGCATCACTATATATTCATCTGAATCCGGTAAGGGCTGGACTCGTTGACGAGCCTCTAAGTTACCGATGGTCTTCATGCAGATTATATTGCGATACAGATGCCCCAAAGTCATTCGTTGATCCCTCCTTTATTTTGGCTTTGCTGCCTGAAGCTGAGGGTGAGGAAAAAAAGAGATACCGCCTTTTGCTTGACAAAGGAAGCATGTTGGCGACAGATCTTGTCTTAGAACAAGAAAATGCGATAGAGCGCTTCAGAATAAAACTTGCCTCGCTTTTTCCATCAATCTTCAGGCGAATCGACAAAACCAAGAAAGTTTCGACTCCCTCCGGCATTGAACTCCTGAGCCTGGAAGAACTGGAACAACAGATTGAGGCAATAGGCAAGGGTAATGCTTCCAGAAACCCTGAAACTAGAAAGGCCAAAAAATATCTCATTGAGCAGCTCATTTCACGTGGCTACAAACGCTCTGAGATTGCTGAACAATTAGGGCTATCTCCTAAAACTATCTATAATATCCTAAAATCACCTCAATAAAAAATTGGTCTCATTTTACCGATTTTAGCTTAAGGCACTTTTCAGTAAGCTTACCGATTTCTGCTCAAAGCTGATTTCGGTAAATTACCTATGCCAACCCAAGACAATTTTCTATGACTTTGATGTCTTAGAATGATGATGTTAATATATGAAGCCTGAGATTTTGCTATAAAAAGGACAGGATAAATGTCTAAAGGTAAAGGCGTGGACCAAAGGAATTGTCTGAATCTATCCGTCAATTCCGTAGGAATTGGATGATGGGAAAAGGATCCCAATTGATGATTGTAAACTCTGAGCGACGTCCATCACTAAATAACCGGGGAGCAGAAGATAGAAAGCTGAAGATGTGACAAAGAAGTACGAAATATTGCCGCCCGAATAAAGGTCCAAATTGCTTGATGCGCTTCATGGTATTCGTAAAGCGGTTCAATGGAAGCCAGGAAAGGATATTTTCCATCTGAAAAAACGACAAAAGATGAAGCATCTGAGGTTGTCTGCTTCTCTGCTGGACTACCATGAAGTAATTTCTGCTCTTGTTGAAAATGAACGAAATATTATATACTTGTATGAATTCAGGGGTACTCACTATTATGCTGTGCGAGGATTTGATTTATGCGCGGGAAAGAATGGGTAGTTATCTTTGGCGCTGGCGGTGTGATGGAAACAGCCTTCCCTCCTGAAAACATAGATGATTATTTAGAACATCGAGGTTTTGTCCCTTTAGGTCGTATAGAGGAGGTCTTAAAATGGACAAAGTAAGTCAAGAATTAATGGAATACTTAAAAGAAACAATGAATCATCCAGATGTCAGCGGGTTTGAATTGATTGAGATATTAGATATTCGGAGTCAACTGGCAGCACGAGAACCAGTTCTTAGCGATGATGACAAAACAGGGCTGGAAACGCTTGACCGACAGCTTTTGAAGTTGTCAGATTTGTTGGTAATGCGCATCTCAGAGGTAGCCGATCTGGCACAAATGAGGAAGAAGGCACACGCTTTACCATCACACTGGTGGTGGTATCTTGATGAAATCACCATGAGAAAAACAGAGGCAATTGGTTAGTTTGCCGTACGAAGCCACGGACATTCATAAACATAATAATAACTCAGCAAACTGAATGACTGCCCTACCCTCCAAATCTTAGTGGTATCAAAAGTCTGAGCATTATAATTTTATTGGCAATTAGCAGGAATACTTGCGGAATACTGCACGTATCAGCTCCAGCTTCCCCATCTTGCAAACATTCATGGTTTTTCTTCTCAACTCACATTTGGATTTTTTGTTGACACATTTATAATAACATACTTTAAGGCCCCTACATGCGGTGAGTATATTATTATTGTGAAGTGGGGGAAGAAGGGCATAAATATATAAATAACTTAGCGCCAGCCCAAACAGGCAATGAACAGAGCTATTGAGGCAGCAGCTGGAATTATAGGAAAGTATTGGGGGAACGTTTTTACCTTGTGAATTAAATTTTGCGAAGCTACTTTAGTTATCTTTTTGGAAAAATTTGAAAACCTGCTATCTGAAAATGTTGATCAAATGTGAATACCCTTTTAATATTTTGGCTTTTCATGAGAACGAATGAAACACAATCTGTAAAGCT
>QMLT01000355.1 GCA_003646875.1 Deltaproteobacteria bacterium | reverse complement strand
GATATTGTCAGCCGGGTGACATCGGTGTTTTCGATGGTGGGCCAGTTTCTTTTGTTTCTCAATTTACCCATGCTGCTCTTATCAGGCTATGGGATGCCCTGGCTCCCAATCCTTATTTTGATCTTTGCACCCACGTTGACAGTATTCATGCAACTGGCCCTTTCACGAACAAGGGAATTTGATGCGGACCTTGAGGCTGCCTCCCTTACAGGTGACCCGGAGGGACTTGCCTCCGCACTGGCAAAAATGGAGAGATATCAGGGTGGTTTTTTACGGCGGATTTTTTTCCCGGGACATCGTAATCCTCATCCTTCGGTCCTCCGCACTCATCCTGAGACAGAAGAGAGAGTCAAAAGGCTCCTATCTCTTGTGGATAAAAAACCAACACAAATTCCAATCCAAAGCCTCTTTGATGAAGGAGTTTTCGGGATGCCATTGGGTCTTATGCAGGTCCAAAGAAAGCCCCGCTGGAGGTTGGGCGGTCTATGGTATTGAACATTCAGCCTGTATCCTTCTCTATTTCACCAGGATCTGCTGAAGACCGTTGACCATAAACTGGACGGCGATCACGGCGAGCAAAAGACCCATAAGGCGGGTTACAACCCGTGTGCCTCCAACACCTAAAAACCCGCTTATTCTCTGTCCGAAGTAAAAGACGAGATAGACAATTATACATGCGCTTATAATAGTGAGAATGAAGAATGGTATGCTCAATGGAGCTTCCATTTTCTGTTGCCAGGCCAGGACTATTGTGATGGCTCCGGGGCCTGCAAGCAGAGGAGTGGCTAAAGGTACCATGGCCACATTCTCTTTTTCAATGCCTTCCTTTTCCTCTTCCGAGCTTGTCTTTAAACCGCTCGGAATTAGACGCAGCATTTGAAGCGCATAAATAAAAAAGATAAAACCACCCGCCAATTGAAAAGTCGGTAAACTTATACAAAAGAAGCGTAAAATAAAATCACCGGTCAGACAGAAAAGAACCAAAATGAGGCAGGCCGTAAAGGATGATATCGCTGCCATTTTACTCTTTTCGGAAGGAGTATTCCTTTCCGTGAACATAAGAAAAAAAGGTAAATTACCCAAAGGATCCATGATAATGAGCAGCGAAATAAAAAATGTTATAAATGACTGAATGGTCTCCATCTCACTTTAACCTCTCAAAGTTATCACCCTTCCGGTTGGTGTTCTTTTCTCAGTAGATCAAAAACTCTTTTTAGGGGATTAAAGGTAATCATAGGGACTTCCATCTGCCGAATGTCCTGTGAACTAAATATTGAGCCTGACATTTTCATTATCTCGACAGTTGAAATCCATAAAGCCTTAATCTTGTAAATGCCTTTTTGAAGGATCTATGCAAAAGGTGCCTGACAATTGAGCCAAACTATCCACAATTCTCAATTTTATCGCATCCCTATATATAATGTGGTGCATGCAATAACCAGTCTTGAAAATCAGTAAATCATTATTATATATAGATTTTTAACTCCATATGAAAATTATTTCAATATCATTTCTGATTCTGAACAATGAATCTTTGAAATGTTAAGAGCAAATGGAATCCCTGAAGAACAAAGGAAAAAAGAAAAAAAGACAAAATAATCATTACATTGCCAAAAAAATGGGTTAAACATTTGCAGCCCGGGAAATATCTCCGCCGGGCCCTGGAGGAGGAATAATGATGATGGGCAGATTCAAACCATTAATAATGATTTTCTCGATTCTATTTGTGGCTGTAAGCATCCCGGAATCAAATGCCGGGAACAAAATGCCAGATGAAAAATCCCACAAGGAGGTCAACGAAAAGGACCATAATCTGGAAAATGTCCTTCCACTGGACGAATGGTCTAAAACGGAACACATTTTGAAAATAGGAGACTCGGAACTTCGATATTCGGCAAACGCTGGCGTCCTTCCGGTCAAGATCGGTAAGAAAGGCCCAGAGTGCAGGATATTCTTTATTAATTATAACCTTCAGGGCGGCGAGAACCTTTCTCGACCGCTAGCTTTTGTTTTCAATGGAGGGCCGGGCGCCTCTTCGGCCTATCTTCATCTGGCCGCCCTGGGACCGAAGCGAATTCTTCTTAACGGGAGTGGAAGTCTTCCTGCACCACCAGGCCGTCTCATTGACAATATGCACACCTGGCTGAGGTTTACCGATCTTGTTTTCATAGACCCGGTGGGTACGGGATACAGCCGTTGCCTTCCTTCGAAATGTAACCCTGAGAAGGAGAATAATGTGGAAGCCAAGGCCTGGGGGGTTCGTGAGGATTTGGCATCCCTTGCAAAATTCATCCGTCTCTATCTTACAGGGACGAATCGATGGTTGTCCCCGAAGTTCGTTGTAGGAGAAAGTTACGGTGGTTTTCGTGTGGCAGCGCTTTCGGATCTACTGCAATCGGAATACGGCATTGCACTTAATGGGGTTGTTCTGGTGTCTCCCGTACTGGAGTTCGGTCTCTTGAGAGGGGGTGAGTACAGCCTCCTTCCCTGGATAGTAGCCATTCCTTCCTACGCTGCCACGGCCCGGTTCCATGGAAAGGCTGAGGGCGTCATTTCAGGAAAGGAAAACCTGCGAATTGTCTTGCAGGAAACCGAGCGCTTTGCCCTCAAAGAGCTACTGCCTGCACTGGCCATGGGAGAGACCGGAGCCCTTAATGTTCGACTGAGCTCATACATTGGTCTTCCTGCTGATCGGGTGGCTCGATTACAATCCAGAATTCCCGCCTCCATGTTTGTCAAAGAGCTATTGCAGGAATACGGAAGAT
>QMLT01000354.1 GCA_003646875.1 Deltaproteobacteria bacterium | reverse complement strand
GATATATAATTATAATAAAATTACTTGACAATTATAATAAATGGTTATATAAAATCAGGCAGAATAGATCGTTTCTCAATAATCACTATTATAAAGGAGCAATTATGAAATGCCCTAAATGCAAATTCATTACCTTTGATTATTTAGATACGTGTCCTCGGTGTGGCAATAATATGACAGGAGAGAAGACTAAACTCAACATCTTCTCTATTAAGCCTAATCCACCTTTTATGTTAGGCTCTTTGATCGGCGATCTCAGCGATAGCGCATTTGGTATTGAGGCGCTGGAACAAATGAAAGGTGAGGTTGAGAATATAGAGATGAAACCGGAAGAAGTATATGATGATGGATCGGAATTGGACATTACTATCGACGAAAAAACTGTTTCGGAACCAGATAAAGGCCTTGAACTCAACATAGACGACCTAGGTATGTCATCTGATAATAAAGAATTGGACCTGGATTTTACCTTTGATGATAGCTCTCCAGAGATAAAACAAGAAGCCGGCGTAACAGAAGATGGGGGTCAAGGAGCAGATTTAGAGAAAGGCGGAGAGAAAGAAAGCGTTCAAGAAGAAGAGCCTGAGAAGGATTCAGATGAACTGGATCTGGAGTCAGAGGATTTAGAACTAAAAATTGATCTTGATGATGTAAAAAAGCTTGACACGGAGCCTTTATTGGAACAAAATGATAATGTTGAGTCTGATGAAGGCGATCGTGATTTACGCACTTCTGACGAAGATGCAGAGGAAGAAAGCGTTAAGAAAGAAGAAACCAGGAAAGATATGGATGAACTGGATCTGGAGTCAGAGGATTTGGAACTGAATCTCGAGCTTGATGACGATGAAGATACAGAAAAGTAGGGTAGGGCTATTAAAATATTTGGAAGTAAGCCGAGATAGCTCAGTCGGTAGAGCAGGGGACTGAAAATCCCCGTGTCCGCAGTTCGATTCTGCGTCTCGGCATAATGGATGGGTAAGGGTTAGCGGATTTTCCACTAACCCTTATTTTTCATACGGAGGATATATCCCTATTTAGATTTTACCAGAGATAACCATTAACTCTCTTTTGCTATTCATAGAAAATATTTTTTAATAGAACTTTGAGGAATTTCTGTATAAAAAAGAAAGGTACAAGTTATCCCTTGCATTTCAGAGAAAAAAGGGGGACATCGATAGGGTTTAAAGGAGCTTGACTATGAAAACTTCCAACAAAGATCGCCTGTTAGCAATAATCAATATTATGACCGATGAAGAACAGCAGGACCTTATAAAGGAGTTAGAGGATCGGCAGGCACGTGACATGCGCAGATATGAAAGGAAGTCTCACTCTATGCCTGTCGAATATGTTGCACAGGAACATAGCAGCACAGGGGTGATTAAGGATATCAGCATTGGCGGAGTGTTGCTCGAAACAAGTGAAATCGGGGGATCGTTTTCAATTGGAGAGGATATGATATTGACATTTCAATACCCAAACCAGGAAAAATATATCAAGATCAGGGGAGAGGTTGTCAGGATCGAGCCCCAGAGAATTGGAGTAAAATTCAAAAAGGTATCGTAAAAATACTTTATGAAAGGGATACACAACATGCGTTTATTCACGATGAAAAAAATACACATACTACTTCTCCTCATCATTGGCCTCCTAATACTGCCCATGCCCTGTGTAGCAGGTCAATTCACTGTCACCAAGGTCTATGATGGTGATACCATAAAGGCACAGGGACACGATATTATTATCTACGTCCTTCTAGCGGGAATTGATGCACCTGAAATTGCGTTTCGAAAGCAGCAGCAAGGGCAACCATATGCACAAGAGGCAAAGAGGTATCTCGAGAAGTTAATCCTCAACAAGCGTGTTGATATTAAGGGTTATGGATTAGGCCCCTATCCGTACAATCATCTCATTGGGGAGATCAGCCTAAAGGGTACCATAATCAATATCGCCATGATCAAAAAGGGCCTTGCAGAGGCATGTGATGAAATGCCCCCTGATGGACTCAACATTTCTCCCTATCGTGAGGCCGAAAAGGAAGCAATGGCAGCCAAGCGGGGCATGTGGAGCTTAGGGGATACCTATATAAGCCCACGTCAATGGCGAGCCATGCATAAAGCTAAACCTGATATCAGATAAATGCCGCTGCAAGGAGTGTGCTAATAGGTAGGAGAGAATACGTGAAGAATTGATAAGGGCTCATCTCACTAAAGGTATGGGATTATGTTCCACCCGATCCTCCTAGTGTGATGCGGAAAGCTACTGAGCATGTCTTTTAGACTGGTCTTCCTGCTGGGTACCAGGTTCTAGTGTAAGTTTATCATAATTAACAACAGTTTATGACGAAAGCCTATGAATTCCCAGATAAACATAAACGAGGGTAATTATTGGTATACACTGATAATGAAATATCAATTAATATTAACGATAGATAATTATAAATAATTTCTGGAATGTCAAGGCAATTCCAAAACATATTTTCAGTGTATACAGCAAATATCAATGTATTTACTGTAATTTCAATTAGATAACTAATTATATCGTACCAGTTACGATAGTTTCTTGAATAGTCAGGGTGGCTGTCTTGCTTCTTTTACGAGAACCAAGGCGTTTCCCTGAGAAGCGTTTCTTTTTCTGATTATTAGAGTCCTTTTCCAATTTGCTTGACAGGATTTAGGTTTGGGCTTTTGCCCCTTCAGCCGGGCTATTTCATCCTTGAGTTGCTGTATTTCTTCCTCCAGCAGCTTGATGCTTACAGATTGTTGCTCGATAATT
>QMLT01000353.1 GCA_003646875.1 Deltaproteobacteria bacterium | reverse complement strand
GCGACAGCAGTAGGTCTTGTGTTGTATGGAGCCCACTCAAAACAAAGAAAAAAGAAGTTCAGGATAAGGGATACAAATATATTCAACCGGATCACATCCAGGATGAAGAGATGGTTTATGTAAGGGAAATAAATATAAATCAGGAAAGGAGGGTAATTATGAGATATGAATTTGTTGAAGAGAGCCCAAGCGCCAAGATAAAGGTCTTTGGTGTTGGAGGCGCAGGGGGAAATGCAGTCAATAACATGATCGCCGCTGGACTTAAAGGCGTGGATTTTAAGGCTGCAAATACTGACAAGCAGGCACTTGATTTTAACTCTGCCCTTGATAAATTGCAATTAGGGGCTAATCTAACCCATGGATTAGGCGCTGGCGCCGATCCAGAGATAGGCGCTCTTGCGGCAGAGGAGAGCATAGAGTCAATCAGGGCGGCTACTCAAGATGCGGATATGATATTTATTACCGCAGGCATGGGTGGAGGAACAGGCACAGGGGCTTCTCCAATAATCGCTCGAGAAAGTAGAAATAATGGGGCGCTGACAGTGGCGGTTGTAACAAAACCATTTGAGTTTGAGGGTGAGAAAAGGATGAAGGCAGCCCTTGATGGTATTGAAAAACTTAAAAAGCAGGTTGATACACTGCTTATCATCCCAAATCAGCGTCTGCGGGCATTAGGGAATGCAGATACCCCCTTTTTGCAGCTCATGAAGATCGCGGATGATGTGCTTCTCTATGCAGTCAAAGGGATATCTGATCTTATTACGATCCCTGGCTTCATAAACCTTGACTTTGCAGATGTTAGAAGGGTTATGGAACAAATGGGAACAGCCCTTATGGGCACAGGGACAGCCAGTGGAGAAAATAGGGCCCTTGAGGCTGCCCAGATGGCCATTAATAGTCCCTTGTTAGAGGATATCTCAATAGATCAGGCAAGGGGTGTTCTCATCAACATGACCGGGTCTACAGGGATGACTATGGAGGAGGTTATGGAAGGATCTTCATTTATTAAAAACGAGGTCCACCATGATGCAGAGATTATATGGGGCATGGTCTTTGATGATACTATGGCAGATGAGATGCGGATAACAGTTATTGCTACTGGCATAAGCAAGACCATGGATAAAAAGATTATTAATTTAAGGGATCTTTCACCTGAGGAAATGGATGATAATTGGACTGTAAGAGTAAAGGAAGATCTTGATAAGCCAACATTCCAGAGACAGTTATCCGAGGAAGATACCGACTTGCTTATAAAAGATAAAGATTTAAACTCCGGGAAAAGGGGTATATTAAAAAGGGTTTTTCAAAAGGAAAATCTTGAGTATCCCACTTTTTTAAGGAAGCAGGCAGATTGATTGCAAATTGAAAATTGTTAGCCTTTATAAGGACAGACTTGCTAAAGAGAGAGGCGCCGTAAAAAAAGATTGGGGTGGCAAGATATCTGTGGCCTTGATCTATCCTAATTATTATCGGATTGGCATGTCCAATCTTGGCTTCCAGTCAGTCTATGGGATACTAAATGAAAACCCTGCAATAGTGGCAGAAAGGGTATTTCTGCCAGAGCAAGAAGAATTATTACTCTATAGAAGAACAAATAACACTCTCCTTTCTGTAGAGTCACAGGCACCGCTGCAAAAATTTGATTTTTTAGCATTTTCCCTTTCATTTCAAAATGATTATCCCAATGTCCTCACCATACTTGATTTAAGCAAGATTCCACTTATGTGTAAGGACAGGGCAGAAAATTATCCCCTCATCATTGCAGGCGGTGTAACAACCTTTATGAACCCTGAACCCCTGGCCAGCTTCATAGATTGCTTCCTTATTGGTGAAGGCGAGGTGATCGTAAAAAAATTCTTTGATGCCTACCTTGATTTTCAGTTATCAACTGTTAATAAAGAAGAGACCCTGAGAGTTTTAGGAAGTGTGGTCGAGGGGGTTTACTGCCCCTCTTTTTATAAGGTTACCTACAGGGAAGATGGGTCAATAGGATCATTTGATACGCTCATTTCCTCTATCCCTTCCAGGGTAAAGGCTGTCAAGCAGGTACCTTTTAACGGACCTTTGTGCCAATCAAAGATAATTACACCATCAACCGAGTTCTCTGATACTATCCTTGTAGAGCTAAACCGAGGATGCGGCGCTGGGTGCAGGTTCTGTGCCGCTGGTTATGTCTATAGACCCCCAAGGATTATAGAAGAGAAAAATATATTTTCATCATTTGAAAGCATATTGGATGAAAACACCAGGGTTGGCCTTGTAAGCCCATCAGCCACTGATGTCCCCTGGATTGAGCGGTTAACCAGCACTATTCTTGAAAGGGGTGGTGATTTTTCTGTTTCCTCCTTTAGGGCAGATTCATTAACAACGGATCTGCTAAAAAATATAAAGAAAAGCAGCCAAAAAACCCTGACCTTTGCCCCTGAGGCAGGCAGTGAAAGATTGCGGATGGTCATAAACAAAAAATTAACAACGGAAGAGATTTTAGAGGCTATTATACGTATAGCAAGGACAGGCTTTTTTCATATCAAGCTCTATTTTATCATTGGTCTTCCAACTGAAACAAGGGAAGATGTCAAGGACATCATTGGCCTGGTTAAATCTATACGGCATCATTTAATTAAGGAAAGCAAAGGAAGGAAAAGGATAGGGAGGATTAGATTGAGCATTAATTGCCTTGTTCCTAAACCATTTACTCCATTCCAGTGGTTTCCTATGGATACAGTTGACTCCCTTAAAGAAAAGCAAAAGATAATAAAGGGAGCCTTATCAGATGTGGGGGG
>QMLT01000352.1 GCA_003646875.1 Deltaproteobacteria bacterium | reverse complement strand
GACAATCATTCCCCCTGACCCCAGGATTGATCCAGCGGCCTGTAATGACTCATACGTCACCTCTTTATCAAGGTAGGTTTCCGGGAGACATCCTCCTGAGGGGCCTCCAGTCTGAACGGCCTTGAATTTCTTTCCATTTGGTATTCCGCCTCCGATATCATATATTATTTCTCTGAGCTTTATCCCCATTGGCACTTCAATCAGCCCTGAATTATTAATTTTTCCTGTAATGCAAAAAACGGCTGTGCCCCGGGATTTTTCAAGACCAACATCGGCAAATGACTTAAACCCATTTTTTATAATAAGAGGGATAAAGGAATATGTCTTTACATTGTTGATATTTGTAGGCTTTCCCCAGAGTCCTTCTACGGCAGGATAGGGAGGTCGCGGTCGTGGATTTCCTCGCTTCCCCATGATAGATGCCATTAATGCGGTTTCTTCTCCGCAGACGAATGCACCCGCGCCTTGATTGATCTGGAGATCAAAATCAAAATCGGAACCAAATATGTGAGACCCAAGGAACCCCTTTTCCCTTGCCTGGGCAATAGCAACCTCAAGTCTATGAATGGCAAGGGGATATTCCGCCCGTACGTAGATAAATCCCTTTGAGGCCCCAATGGCAAATGCCCCAATAATCATACCTTCAATTATACTGTGAGGAGTTGATTCAAGAATAACCCGATCCATGAATGCACCTGGATCACCTTCATCTGCATTACAGACAACGTATTTTTGATCTCCGTCACTGCGCCGTGCAAAATTCCATTTTAGACCAGTAAGAAAGCCAGCGCCACCACGTCCACGCAATTGAGAGGATTTAACCTCCTCTATTATTTCTTCAGGACTCATGGCCAGGATCGCCTGTCGAGCCGCCCTGTAGCCTCCAATAGAAATATACTCCTCTATGGCTTCTGGATTGATATATCCACAGTTGGTGGTAATCATCTTTTTCTGTCTACTATAGAAAGGAATATCCGTCCATTTTGGTATTGGTTCGCCCGTAGCTGGATCATGATAATGGAGCCGGGTTACCTGGGTATCATTAATTAGATGTGAGTCAACGATATCTTTTATATCATCAGGCCTTAACAGGCAGTACAGAATATCATCAGGCTCTATTATCGCTGTCGGTCCTATCTGACAGAAACCATGGCACCCTGTTAGTTTTATCTCCACATCTAATTTATGTTCCAGGATCTCCCGCTCAAATTCTCTCTGTATCTGGGGCGAGCCTGAAGATACGCACCCTGTTCCCTGACAGACAAGTACTGTTCGTTTTTCAGTCATTTTCTGTTATCTCCTGCTTATTTCATTCCTCTTCGCCCTCTTTTGTTTCAGCATCAGGTGGACGCAAGGTTTCATCACTCTCTTTCATCAAATCTTCATGTATTGCCTTTGCCGCCCTTCTGCCGGCCCCCATGGCAGAAATAACCGTTGCAGCCCCTGTAACGATATCTCCGCCTGCATAGACAAATCTCTTGCTTGTCCTGCCCCAATCATCAACTTCAATGTATCCCCACTTGTTTGTCTTCATATCAGGCGTTGTTTTGGTAATCAATGGATTGGCCTGGCCTCCTATGCTCACAAGAACCTGATCGCAGTCAAATTCAAAGAAGGAACCATCTATAGGAACAGGCCTCTGTCTCCCTGATTCATCAGGTTTACCAAGTTCATATCTCTGACACTTCATGCCCGTAACCCATCCATCATCATTACCATAGATCTCAACAGGACTTGAAAGAAGTCTGAACTCTATCTTTTCCTCTTCTGCATGATGGGCCTCTGCGGCCCGTGCCGGCATCTGCTCTCTTGCACGCCTATAAACAATAGTAACTTTTTCTGCTCCCAATCGAATAGCAGTCCTTGCGGAATCCATAGCTACATTTCCACCCCCAAGGACGACAGCCTCTTTCCCTATTATCATAGGGGTTCTGTATTTTGGAAATAGATAGGATTTCATTAAATTACTGCGTGTTAGATATTCATTGGCAGAAAAAACACCGTTCAAATTCATACCAGGTATGTCTAAAAAGATTGGCAGCCCAGCCCCCACACCAATATATACCGCATTGAATCCCAGGATAGTGAAGAGATCGTCAACTTTATAGAGACGGCCAATCACGCTGTTATAGTATATTTTGACTCCTAATTCCTCTAAGGCCTTTATCTCCGTCTCTACAATCTTTTTTGGCAGCCTGAACTCAGGGATGCCATACACCAGTACACCACCCCCCCGATGAAATGCCTCATAGATGGAAACCTCATAACCGAGCTTTATCAAATCTCCAGCAACAGTCAGACCAGAAGGGCCCGAACCTATGACAGCTACTTTAAAACCATTTTTTTTCGGTATTTCAGGTAGCTCCATAAGATTGTTCTCTCGCTCAAAGTCAGCAACGAATCTCTCAAGATTCCCGATGGCAACGGATTGTGCTTTATCTTTCTTTCCCCTTACACATACTCCTTCACATTGAGTCTCCTGCGGGCACACACGGCCGCAGACAGCAGGGAGAACATTTTTCGTTTTAATGAGCCGGGCTGCCTCGGCAAACTTTTTTTCGGATACTAGTTTAATGAAATCAGGGATAGGTACCTCCACGGGGCATCCAGAAACGCACGGCTTATTTTTGCAATTCAAACATCGCTGTGCCTCGGCTACTGCCTCTTCCGGCGTGTAGCCGTAGGGAACCTCCTCGAAATTACGGTTTCTCAAATCAGGCGGCTGTTCAGCCATGCCGTGCCGCTCAATAGCCATCCGCTCTCTGGCTGTCAATTCCACGTATAACCCTTTCT
>QMLT01000351.1 GCA_003646875.1 Deltaproteobacteria bacterium | reverse complement strand
TTGCTCCATGCCCTTAATAGATAGGGGGCATCAGCGTGCCCCCATAAATCGGGACACACGTGCAACGTGGATTTTACTATTATGCGACTTGTCGGTTGGTGTCCCGATTTATGGGGGTCTGCCCGTGCATCAGTTATAGGGCATGAGACAAAAAAAGACATACCCATGCTCCTTAAATGCAGCATTTTTAAGCTGCTGCCCCAACTTATTGAGTTACTTTTTATCTTCTATACCATAGAGTCCATTAGGAAATCTATCCCATTTTTCACCTTCACAATTATCCTCTTATAATAAAGAAAAAAAGCTAATTTCTTCTTGACTAAGGATATCCTCATGCCTATACTTCCACCGACTTAAGGTAAAAGAGTAGCATGTGATGTATTAGCATTGTTTAGCAGGATTATTTAAGAATATTTCACAAAGCAGGAATTGTTTAAATAGAAAATTGTCAATTCATCTATGAGGGACATAAATGAGAAATAAAAGTTTGATTCTATTTTTATTTTTAATAGTTTTTATTGCTTTTTCCTTTCCAGTGTTTGCAGCAGAACATTCTCATCAAGGGGCTCACGCCCACATAAACTTAGGCGAGATCCTCTCTCTTTATAGCGCCATTCCATTTATCGGAATTTTGCTTTCAATTGCCTTATTCCCGCTTTTTGCCCCGGAATTCTGGCACCACCACTTTGGAAAGGTCGCGGCCTTTTGGGCTACTGTTATTGCCGCCCCCCTTTTAATTATCTATAAAGGTGCAGCCCTTCACAGTTTTCTTCATATTATGATAGCAGATTATGTCCCCTTTATTATACTCCTGTGGGGTCTTTTTACTATCTCTGGTGGTATATTGCTTAGAGGGAGTCTAAGGGGAACACCAATCGTAAACACCATTATGATTATTATAGGCACTGTACTGGCCTCATGGATGGGAACAACCGGAGCGGCCATGTTACTCATAAGGCCATTTTTACGGGCCAATAATTATCGAAAAAACAGGGCGTTCATGGTGGTCTTTTTCATATTTCTTGTGGCAAATATTGGCGGATCACTGACACCAGTGGGCGATCCCCCTCTTTTCCTGGGATTTCTGCATGGTGTTCCCTTTTTCTGGACATTTCACATCTTACCTCATATGCTATTTGCTGCTTTGATCTTATTGGCTATCTATTTCGTCCTTGACACCTATTATTACAGGAAAGAAGGTGTTAAGCCCCAAATAGATGAAGGCGAAAAAGAGCCAATAAGGTTAGTTGGCAGCTATAATTTTATTTTTTTGGCTGGAGTTATTGGATCTGTAATATGCAGTGGATTGGTAGATTGGGGAGAGGTAAATACTTTAGGGATACACAGAAGTATTCAAGAATGGGCAAGGGATGGTTTTATTATCCTGATGGGCATTCTTTCGCTGATATTTACCTCTTCTAAGATACGAGAGGACAATGAGTTTACATGGTTTCCTATTCAAGAGGTGGCCTATCTATTTGCCGGGATATTTATAACAATGACCCCATGCCTTCTTCTTCTTCTGGCAGGAACCAAAGGAGCGCTTGGCTTTTTAATTGGCGCTGTAAAAGAACCCTATCATTATTTCTGGGTTACAGGGATCCTTTCAAGTTTCCTGGATAATGCCCCCACTTATTTAACCTTTTTCACGAGTGCGCTGGGTAAATTTTACGCAGGTGTACCCGAGTCAACAGCAGTTTCTAAGTTAATCGCTGAAAACCCTGTATTTCTAATGGCTATTTCTGCAGGCGCTGTTTTCTTCGGGGCCAATACCTATATTGGAAATGCGCCTAATTTTATGGTGAGGTCTATTGCGGAAGAAGCAGGCACACCCATGCCGAGTTTCTTTGGGTATATGTTAAAGTACTCTATTGTTTTTTTAGTTCCTGTCTTTATTCTGATAACCTTCATTTTCTTTTAACATCACCCTTTGGATATGGGTTTTTTAACCTTTTTCAGGACCCTGATATCGGAAATCCGAGTCGAGGGGTATTGACCGTTTTTGTCTTTCTCGAGATATTTAACCATATCCCAGATAGTATTAAGCGCTATTGAGACGCCTACAAGGGCCTCCATTTCTACACCTGTCATAGCCTCAGCCCTTACCAGACAGTTGGCCTCAATAAAATCGTTGCCAATAGAAAAATCCAACTCAACTGTATTTAATGGGATCTGATGACAATGGGGAATCAAGAGGTAGGTCTCTTTGGCCGCTTTCATGGCCGCTATTTCAGCAACCAACAGAGGGTTCCCCTTTTTAACCTGATTACCCTTTATCTTCTTTATTGTTTCATGTAAGAGGACCACTCTGCCTGAAGCCACCGCCTCTCTCAACAGAATCTTCTTACCGGTTATATCAATCATGCCCATAGCATAAAGCGCCTAAAGTGAGCTAAAGCCCGCCCTCCCCGCCATCCGGCAGGCGGGTCTGGGCCGGGGTTTCCAATTTCAAACATAGATGCCCTTGTCAGGTTGTAGACTGTTAATTATCATCATCCTGGGTTTTGATAGTAGGGACCTTGATAAATTTTATTCCCTCTTCTTTTAGAATTTCCTCTTCTACTACTGTAGCAGATCCCCGTATATTCCTCTTTTCTGCCACGCCATAATGTATTTTCAGGGCCTCCTTCGCAAAATCAGTTCCCACATCGTCAAAATTATTTTGTATATACTCCATTATACCCGTGGCGAGTTTTTTAGAATCAGGCTCAAGCTCTCTCGATTTTCCTTCTCCTTGGCTACTCTGGATGGCTACCGGAGAGAGCACCCTGCTTATATTTGTACTTTTACAAAAGGGGCATGTG
>QMLT01000350.1 GCA_003646875.1 Deltaproteobacteria bacterium | reverse complement strand
GCGGATTGTTGCAATATGATCAACATTGATTGATAAAAGTGCCATAGTTGTTTCTCCTTATAAGTTATAAACGCCTCAATCCCTCAATTCCTACACAATTCCTTTTCTTTGCGTGCCTTAACTCACTTAAATTATATTAAGGTCAACAGACGTTCCGTCTCTTCTTCCATCTTCCAGGCCTCCTCCGACCTTTCATGGTTATAGCCCAAAAGGTGTAAAAGGCCATGAATTAGGAGTCTATCAATCATTTTGGTAAGGCTCTCACCAGCTTTTATCGCATCCCTCATCGCAGCATCTAATGATATGACAATATCCCCAAGCATTGATGTTTCAGGCTCGTCAGGATTATCGTCTTTAACCGGGAAGGCGAGAACATTTGTGGGACCATTTCTTTTAAGAAAGCGGCTGTTTAGTTCTGCCATATGTTTATCATCTGTAATGAGTATACTCAGCTCAGCATTATGACATTCCAAGTCTTTTAAGATCCTCTTTAACTTCATTTTTATTTTCCCGGGATCCATTTTTTTCATGGGGTGCTGACAGGTTATTTGAATCTCCATTTTCTTTTCTTTTATCTGTTTCTCCTTTGGCTATTGGTACTGGATATTTAATCCTGCTGTGGAAGATTCCACTTAATGTTTTAGAAAAGGTTTTGGCTATTTGATTTAAATCTTTTAATGTTAACTCACATTCATCCAGCTGTCCATCTGAGAAGATATTATTTATGATTTTTTGAACCATTCCTTGAATCCTTGCAGGAGTAGGATTAACCAAAGTTCTGGAGGCCGCCTCCACCGCATCTGCTACCAAAACCAACCCAGCCTCTTTAGTCTGAGGCTTCGGGCCAGGATATCTAAAATCTTCTTCTTTAACAGGCGAGGATCTACTCCCCCTTTTTTTACTTTGTTCCCTGGCCTTTTGATAAAAATAGGAGATTAGACTTGTGCCATGGTGTTGCTGAATAATATCTATTATTTCCTTTCCAAGCCTATGTTGTTTTGCAAGCTCTACACCATCTTTCACGTGAGAGATCAATATAAGGCTGCTCATAGAAGGTGCAAGTTTCTCATGCCTGTTGTCGCCTTTCACTTGATTTTCAATAAAATAGAGTGGTTTATTTATCTTTCCAATGTCGTGATAATATGCACTTACTTTTGCCAAAAGAGGGTTGGTATGGATGCTTTCAGCTGTTGCCTCGACCATGTTACTAACCATGACGCTATGATGATAAGTGCCAGGGGCCTTGACCATTAAGTCTTTAAGGATGGGTTGATCCAGGCTGGACAACTCCAGCAGCTTGATATCTGTAGTAAAACCAAAAATCATCTCTAATAATGGTAGAAAACCGGTTGCTATAACTCCAGCTAAGACACCACCCAGAAAACCAGATACAACAGAAGCGCCACCGAAGAGAGAGTAAGGATTTCCGTATAGAGACTGGACCGATAAAGACATAACAATATTTAAAACACCAACCTTCATTCCTGTTTTTATCAACACCAATCTTTCTCTACAATTTCTTACTCCATAGGCCGCTAAAAGAGATCCTATGAGGAAATAAATAAAGAATTCTATTCTGCCTTCGACAGCAATGGAGGCGAGAATGGAGAGAATCAATGAAAAGGCAATTGCCACCTCCAATCCTTGAAAGATAGAGATTAATATAGCTCCCAGAGTAATTGGCACGGCAAAGAGGAGAACCTGGGGAGTAACAAAAGGGAAACCCCTCGCTACCTCTTCAGCCACTGTATTATACAAGACCACAAGTAAAAACATGAACAGAAGGGTAACGCTAATGAAGATGAGACTTTTTGAATCTCCTTTGAACATGTTTGACCTCTTAAGAAGCACGATGTAACTTAGGGCCAACAATATGCCAATCATTAGGTACATACTAAGGGCCATGCTTAGTGTTGGAGCGGCTTTTTTTAGTGTTGCTTCAGCCTCTAATTTCCAGAGATGAGTTGGATTTATTTTTTCTCCTTCTCTCACAATCATCTCACCCTTTTTAACCTGGAAATAGATAGGTTTTACTGATCTTTTTGCCTCCTCTTTTCTTAACTCCGTTTCCCTTTTGTTAAATGTTATATTTGGATTTATTATCAATTTGCCAAGATGCTTTGTTGTTGCAACAATATCTCTTCCATTTTTATTTTTCATGAGCTTATCAATTGCCTGATTGAAATATTGCAGAGCGCTTTCGAGATTATAAAAACGATCAAAATCATCTATTTTGAATTCTTGTTGAGTGTCTATATCACGAAGGATTATCCCTTTTCCTTTCTGGGTCATCAAAACTTTCTTGTTGCCTACAACGCCCTTTTCTAATATCTGGTTTATTGTGATGGATGCGCTATTATCTATATGGGAAGAAAAGTTGTCCTTGACAAGCCGGTCAAAGAGAACAGAATCTTCAGTGATTTCTAAAAGATCAAAGAATTTGTCTCTCAATTGTTTAAGTTTTTCTGAGCGTAGAGCTGGCTCCAACTCAATTGATGAAATCTGTTCTAGCTCTTTCCTGGCATAGCTGAAGGATTCTTTAATCCTCTGGTTAATATTGGCGCCTGATCTGTCAAAGTCATAGACAAAAAGAGCTGATTTTACTGCCTCATATCGCCTCTGTTTTGTCAATTCCTTATCTTCAACAAGAAAATCATGAGATGCCTTGATATCCTTATTTGCCACATCACCTATAGAGTAATTTTCTGTTGGTATTACGAGCAAGTTTGGATAAAGGAGAAGAGAAATAATAGCGCTTAAGATAATGAGATATATCCATATTTGAATTTTGGAGCTAACCACCCTAAGTG
>QMLT01000349.1 GCA_003646875.1 Deltaproteobacteria bacterium | reverse complement strand
CCGTAATAGATATAAAGTAAAAGACATAGGCGCAGGGGGCATGAGTATCTACCGCAGTGTGGAGGATAAGGGATTAGAGAGAGGGAAAAAATATCCATTCAAGCTAACCCTGCCGTTAATCAATGAGGTTATTTCAGGCACTTTCAGGATAGTTGATATCTCTGATAGGGCATATCACTGCATATTTGTTAATCTTGGCATAGAGAAAAGGGAGAAAGTGCACCTTTTTGTCTTAGAGAGGCAAAAGGAGGAATTGAGAGCCAAGAGGAGGTCATGAATCGCTATAATGTGTCAACAATAAATAAGGCTCGATTCTCGCCACCACGTCCTATGGATGAGTACGCAAAGGACGCATTCAAACAGATGGCGGTCCTTTTTACCGATATTGTTGGCTCCACCGCATATTTTAAATCTCATGGGAATATAGCTGGAAGGAAAATGCTCCAAACGCATCAGGATCTCGTTTCAAATCCCATTGCTGAGCACGGTGGCATTTTTGTAAAAACCCTGGGCGATTCGGTTATGGCCTATTTTACCAATCCCAGGGAGTCTGTTAAGTCAGCTATAAAAATCCAGCAAAAATTCAGTGTCTATAATGAAAAAAAGGCAGTTGAAAAGCAGATTCATATCAGAATTGGCATTCATTTTGGTGATGCTATTGTTGAAGAGAGTGATATTTTTGGCGATGCGGTAAATATTGCCGCCAAAGTTGTGCAGATAGCGGAAAGCGATCAGATCTTTCTGTCTCAAGAGTTATATGATCTGGTCAGGGATTTATCTCATGGGCTTTTTCAGTTGGTGGACGTTTCAAATAAAAAAGGGGTCAGCAAAGAATTTACTATCTATAGGATTCTCTGGCAAGAAGCAATTGCATTTGCCTTAACAACAAACATACTCCTCTATCTCAAGCCATTATTGAATCTGAAGAAAGCTAATGTCGAAGAGGCCTGGAATAGCTTACTTGAGGCAAAGGAAGGTTTGTGGGGGGGTAAAATTGATGAAGAGAATATCCTTTCTGATAAATCTGTTGTTTTAGTCGTAAAAGAGTCCCTTTTTTCTATAACTGTGGCTAAGGATGTATTGGTATTCCTGAAGAAGGTTGTGAAAGACTATAATTCCCTTCCTCCACCAATACAGATAATCATTGATTCCAGCCCCTATCTCAGCGCTGATAAATTGACTATTGAATCACTTGAGGTAAATTGGGATGAAATTGACCCGGGCGAAATTTATATTTCTCGGGATGCTCATAGATGCCTAAGCGCTGTGCAATCTTTTTCTACCATTCCTCCTCTTGATACCGGACAACCTCAGGCTTTTTATAAAATCATACTGGATGGACACCATCAAAAAAGCAAATTGACACTCTTTCGTTACCAGGATGCCTTAATTAAGGGTAACAACCCACCTTGCTATTATTGCAGTGACAGGAGGCACCTGCCCTTACACTGCCCATCAAAACAGTTAATGCAAACAACAGATGCATTGAAGAAACTGGGATATCTATCGTTAGATAAAATTAACAGACTTTTCTATCATTATCTTTCCGGAGCAGATACAGATCGTGAAGAAGCCTCTAATCTATTGGCTTATTATGGATTCTATGAATTGAAGTCAGTCTTTCAGCTCCGCTTTTTTAGAACTATCTGGGACATCAATATTGAGGACTGGGAAAAGATAAAAAAAGGAAGGGTTCATAAGGCCAAGGGTGGTCTTGTCTGGTTAGGGCAAGATTGTATTCGGATTTCCAGTCTTGACCAGGCAGAAGTGTTTCTCAAAGCTCACATGAAAAAATATTCCGAAGATTATAAAGTATATTGCGCGATGGGTTTTTTGTATATTGAAAAAAATAATTTTGACCATGCTCGGGCCTATTTTGATAAAGCCCTGAGTTATGCAACAACAAAACCCCAACAAATTTTTCTTCTTTTCTTGCTTTCTCGCCTCTATGATCTGAATAATGAAACCGAACAGGCCGAAAAAAAGATAAAAAAGATAATTCATTTGTATCCTCAATGCCCGGAAGCTATATATCAAGCCATTGTGTTCAAATTTCGGAAAGGATTGGGCGGAGAAGCGCTCTCCGAATTAATCAAATTGATTGAGAAAATACCTCAATACTACGTCAATGTCTTAATTGACCCCGAGCTTGCAGCCTTTAATGATATCGTCCATCCGGAACTAAAAAGGCTTTTTGACCAGGCCAAAAAAGAGGCAAATGAGATTATGCCAGAGGCACAGGAGGCGTTAGAAAGGATAAAAAAGGTAATAGGTGAAGAAGAGAAAGAGATAAAGCAAGCCCAATCAATCTGGTCAAAGATCAAGGAACTATCAAAAACTGACAGTTACCTGGGATATATAGACATTACTCACTACGCTAATTCGATCATATCTATTGCCGAGGTTAGCATAAAAGAAAGGAGTAAAAAGATATATGAAGTCCTGTATGAATTAAATCATCGCTGCGAGGAATATAATCTTTTCACCAACAATTTTCCTTATGTATGCCTGATTAGATCTCCCTGTAAATCAATACGGCTTATTCAGGCCAAAATTAAGGAAATGAAGGCTATAGTGAAAACTCTTGATACACCGGATGGATTCAGGAAGTCCTTTGCCTATGCTGAAGGGCTTTCTAAGAATTTAGATGAGATTAAGCTACAGTTAAAAAGGTTGGACAATATCAGGAAGATATTTCGTTTTTTATCCGGATTTTTCAAAAAAAGTTTGGTTTTTCAATTGTGCAACTTTGTTATCAGCCTAATCCTTTTCCCAGTAGTTATGTATTACTTAGTTTTAATCATGCCAGGGTT
>QMLT01000348.1 GCA_003646875.1 Deltaproteobacteria bacterium | reverse complement strand
GCGATAAACTGTTGCTGTGCCAACAGTTCGGATTCGAATATTGCTTGATTCCTGTTAAACCATGAGTCAAAATCTTCGGCAGACGTCTCAAATGCTGATCCCTCTTTGGCCATAATCAATTCGGCGACCTTCTTCCCGGAAAGGAGCATCCCGCCAAAGATCGGGCCCATTCTGGGGCCGCCAAACGCTGCATTGGCTGCCATACCGCTCACAAAGACACCTGGACAAATTTCCTTTGTGTTTTCAATGGTTAATTGTTCTGCCTTATCGGCCCACATGGAGCGTTCTCCCATAATCTTTCCGGTCTCTGTTTGAAGGGCAATGTCAGCCTTCTTTTCAATGAGCCGAATTACTTCGGTGTCATGCCCCGTTGCATCAATCACATACTTTGCGGCAATCGTCAAAGGATCGACATGCATTCTGGCCGCTTCTACCGCCGACCAGGTAAGCACAAGACCCATTACCCGATCTTCACGAATACTGACATCCTCCACGCTCATACAATTGAAGATCTTTGCCCCTGCCTTTACGGCATTGGAACAAATTGTGGTTACGCACTCA
Organism: Deltaproteobacteria bacterium; assembly: GCA_003646875.1. Taxonomy (GTDB): domain Bacteria; phylum Desulfobacterota; class DSM-4660; order Desulfatiglandales; family B25-G16; genus B33-G16. Next base: position 2,266 of record QMLT01000348.1, on the reverse strand, counting down.
ACGGCATCGGCAGTGTAGTAACCAGGTTCATATTCTCTGGCGCTGATTCCAAACATTTCAAGGAGCTCTTTTCCTTGTGTTTGAACCACAATTTCGTTAAACATCATGCCGCCTCCCCACATGCCCCCGCCTATGCTTAGTTGCCGTTCAAAGAGAGCAACTTTTTGCCCAGCCCTGGCCAGAAAATACGCAGCAATGAGCCCCGAAGGCCCCGCTCCGACAATGGCAGTATCAACCTCGGTATATTCCATGAATTTTTGAGAAAATCGATCGATAATCGCTTTGCTAATAACAACTTCATTGATTGCCATGATACATTCTCCCTTTCAAAAGATGTTTGTATATACCAAAAAAGTTCAGGAATCATTCCATGCTTGAATAATAACCGGCGATCTTTCCTCAACCTATTTTTCAGGAGCCGTCAACCATTCCTTTTTTGATCTTGAGCACTTTTCGGACTACCTCATCTGGATTTTTCCCAATAACCCGCACCATGGGTTCTTTGCCTACATCTCCCCGGTCATAAATCACATCAGGAACATCGCCTTTTTTAAGTGCCTGCTCCGTGCCCCACTCAAGAGAGGATCCCTCATGTTCCTTGACCTCTCCAGGTTCATCTGCCCGGTTGAAGTTTCGTATAGTAAAGCCACTTTGCTTACAAACGCGAATAACATCCTCAGAGAATCTGATATTCATAACAGACCGATACTCCAGATCGTGTTTCATGAGGGCCAAAATAATGCTGGCGACATGCTGGGAACCTCCGAACTCTGGAGCTTTGACAGTGGCAATCGAGTCATTAAGCCTTGTGATTCGACCAGGAAAGGCAGCCACATCCTCGAATTTTTCTGCAAAGGGGAGTGCGTATCCTAAATTCGAGTGAACCTCAGGAACCAGATTACCGATTTTGTTTTTTTGTAATTTTTCAAGGGCAGCCTTTAGATCCTCTAATACCTGAAAACGTTCCTTTTCCCTTGCAATAATTGCATAAGGGTTGGTTGGACCATGTCCTTTACCTAAGTTTAAAGAAAATTTGATGGCGGTTGTCATAAAGGATTTGGCCCTTTTAACCGCTTTTTGAACAGTATTCCCCTTCGCAAGTTCTGTGGCGATTGCAGATGCAAAGGCGCAACCGGTCCCATGGGTATTTTTCGTAGGGATACGAGGCGTGGGATATTCGTAGAATGTATTTCCATCAAAAAGGAGATCTAAAATCTCTCCCTCCATGTGCCCCCCCTTGATTAACACATTTCTGGCTCCTAAATTATAAATATGGCGGGCTGCCTCCTTCATTGTCTTTAGATTGTTAACTTCAAAACCAGCAAGTGCTGAGGCTTCAGGGAGGTTTGGAGTCACAACAAAGGCAAGGGGGATCAACAATTCGCGCAGGGTCCTTTGAGCCTCTTCTTTAAGTAGAGAATCTCCGCTTTTTGCCACCATCACGGGGTCTACAATAAGGCGCTTTATTCGGTATTGTTTTATCTTTGAGGCTACGAGGCTTACTATTGGTGAACTTGAGAGCATCCCTGTCTTAACTGCATCTACACCAATATCTTCAATTACCGAATCGATCTGCTTCTCGATGAAATCCAGCGGCAATTCAAGGATTGCCTGAACCCCAACTGTATTTTGCGCAGTAAGCGCCGTGATTACGCTCATACCATATCCGCCCAGAACGGTGATGGTTTTTAAATCAGTTTGTATCCCTGCCCCACCACCGGAATCTGAACCGGCAATAGTTAAGATCCTCTTCATGGATGCCTCTTCCCTATTAGAAAAAGTTAGCGATACAATGATCAGATGACGCTTTGTGTCAATTATTAAGCTTTTAATTGTCTATTTTATCGTGAATTAACCAACATGAGGGAGTTAGGCGGCAAAATAAACAGGAGAAAAGAAAAGCCGTAATTGCTGGCTTAAGAATTACGGCTTCATATTTGTTTCGTAGCCGCTTTCCTACGTCGGAATTATCCGGACAGGTTCAAGGGGTCATTCCGATCAACAAAAAATCTATTTATATAGGTGCGGAATTTCTCAGCCTGTCAGCTCCCCCAGCTTTTTTTTATTTTATTATCAATCAATTTCCATGTCAATAGTAATTTTCTGAAATTGTTAAGCAACAGAAATTTACAAACTGATAATTGAACGTCTATAAAAACTGATATTTTCCCTCCCCTCGTGGGAGGGGACAGAGGGGAGGGGGCACCCTCACCCCAGCCCTCTCCCATCAAGGGAGAGGGAGTGTTTTTGCAGTTTGTAAATTTCT
>QMLT01000347.1 GCA_003646875.1 Deltaproteobacteria bacterium | reverse complement strand
CCCTGGCCCAGACTTGGCATGCAATGCCTACCTATATTATATGACATAAATAGGTATTATATAAGTTGCAATATATGCTAAGGTGCTCGCGCCAGGGCAGGCTTTGTGGCATGATACCTAGGTAGTTAAATAGTATTTTTAGGTATGGTATCATATGAAAAAAATTGACTGGCATAAAAAACTATTTGAGTCACTATCATTTCCAACCTTGATCCTTACCCCTGATATGACCATTGTTGCAGCAAATAAGAGATTTCTCAAAAAATATAGCCAAGGCAAAGAAAAAATAATAGGAAAAAAATGTCACAATATCCTTTACCAATCTGAAGATCCTTGTCCTGAGTCATCTTGTCCTTTTCTCAAGGTACTGCACAATAAAGATGCAACTTCTTCCCTTAAAAAAACTACCGGGGCTGATGGAGCGGAGATATATGAAGACAGGGTATGTTCCCCAATTTTAAATAATAATGGAGACGTGGATTATATAATAGCAAGCTTCAGAGATATTACCAAAACCAAGCTCTTGGAAATAGAATTACAAAAAACCAGTGAGTTTTTAGAAAATATTATTGCCAGTTCTGCATCTGCTATACTGGTTGCTGATATGAAGGGTGTAATCCTCCGCATGAATGAGAGCGCCCGCAAATTATTTGGCTATACCGATAAGGTAGCTATTGGGGCAAGTATCGCCGAGTATCTGTATACCCCGGGAGGGGCAAGGAGCATCATGAAGAAACTCAGAAGCCCTGATTACGGTGGGGTTGGCAAGCTCTATACTACAGAGATGACAATAATTACTTCCTCAGGTGAAGAGATACCTGTTGAGATGACTGCATCTATCATATATCAGGATGGCAAAGAGGTTGCAACCATGGGTATCTATAACGACCTGAGACCAAAGATAGAGATAGAAAAGAAATTAAAAGAGGCCGAACAAATTAAATTGGAGCAATCGAACAAAATGGCCTCGTTAGGCCAACTGGCTGCAGGGGTGGCACATGAAATAAATAATCCGCTGAGTGGAATATTGATTGACGCCAGTTTGATCCTGGAGGAGCTTGACGAAGATAGCAATATCAAGAATGATATGCAAAATATTATTGCAGACACTCACCGGTGCAAGGACATTGTTAAAAATCTTCTTGCATACTCCAGGCAAACAGAGATGAAAAGGGAGCTTTTCAATATAAATGATGTAATAGAGCAGACCCTTTCCTTTCTTAGTCACCATGCCCTTTTGCAAAATATTACGATAAACAGAGAATTTTCCGCCTCTATGTTAATGTGTGAAGGTGACAAAAACCAGCTTGTTCAGGCTTTCACCAACATCATAATAAATGCCGCCCATGCTATTACCGGCAAGGGAGATATCACGATATGTACCAGGAGGGATAAGCCAAAAGGAAAAATCTATATTGAATTTCGCGATACAGGATGTGGCATTCCAGAAGCAATCCTTCCAAGAATCTTTGACCACTTCTTTACCACTAAAGAGGAGGGCAAAGGGACTGGACTGGGTTTGGGGACTGTGAAAAGCATAGTTCAAAAGCATAGAGGAAAGATAAAGGTCAAGGAAACAAGCCCTAAAGGCACAACCTTTCTAATAGAGCTACCTCTGTTTAAAGTAACGGAAAATGCCCCTTTGTAAGAGGAGAATTTATTTATGGCCCTTATAGAAGACCAGACATATCAACCGACAGTACTGGTGATTGATGATGAAAAACGAATACGTGAAGGATGCTATAAGATACTCACAAAAGAGAACTGCCTGGTTGAGATGGCCCAAAACGGAGAAATGGGGCTCGAGATGCTTGGCGAGAAACATTACGATATTATCCTTACTGATTTGATGATGCCAGGTATAGGCGGAATGGAGGTTTTAGCTAGGGTTCGCGAGCAACATCCTGATTCTGTTTCAATCGTGATTACTGGTTTTGCAACCCTGGAACACTCAATCGAGGCAATGAAAAAGGGTGCATTTGATTTCATACCAAAACCTTTCACACCAGATCAGTTGAGAGTTGTAGTTAGCAAGGCTGTTAAAATGACGAGAACCCTGCAAGATATTGCCACAGAAAAAACACGCCTTAAAACCATAGTAAACTATTTAGCTGGTGGCGTTCTGGTAACTGATAAAAACAAAAATATTATACTGTATAATCCTACCTTACTGAAAATGTTAGGGTACAGGGGGGATGCCCTCGAAGGGCAACCATTACATGCCCTCACTACAGATGAAAAATTGACCGGCATCATAGATGGTATCCTTGAATTGAATACAGGTGAGTTCAAGGTTCTGAGCGCTGAGATAGAACCACATGAAAGAGGAGAAAAGCCATCTAATCAATTATATCTAAGGGCCCAGGCAGTGCCCTTTCGGAACAGGTCAGGAGAGATCCTGGGTTCTGTAACCATCATCGATGATATAACACATCTAAAACTATTAGATGAGATGAAGTCTGCCTTTGTTAATATGGTCTCCCATGAGATCAGAAGTCCTCTTACTACTATTTTAAGTCAGATCAAAATCCTCATGGATGGGCTGGCAGGCGAGTTAGCTCCTAAACAAGAAGATATACTTGGTAAAATGTCACGGAAGGTTAACGGTCTTGTTGAATTATCAAATGAACTCCTTGACCTTTCCCGGATAGAGGCAGGATTGATAGTTCAGGATAAGCAACCAGTGCAATTGATGGATATCCTCAAGGGTTTAGTCGAATTTATACAGGCAAGGGCAAGAGAGAAAAACATTTCGTTAACCCTAAAAAAGACCAATCTACCCCTTATTAATGCAGATATGAAAAGTATGGAGGAAGTTTTTAGCAATCTGATCACCAAT
>QMLT01000346.1 GCA_003646875.1 Deltaproteobacteria bacterium | reverse complement strand
ATGCTGACGAAGTTCTGGATCAAGGAACAAGATTTAATATTTCACTGGATGAAGTAATATACAGGGTCTGCGCCAAATTTGAGATTAGAGTCAATGATTTGCTTTCCAAGAGCCGGAAGCGCTATCTTAGTCGAGCGAGGGAAGTGATATGTTATGTGGCGGTAGATGAATTAGGTTATAATGGGGATGACGTGACCCGCAAGTTAAGAATAAGTGGCAGAGGAGTGAGTGATTGCCGAGAGAGGGGAAAGAAAATCCTCGACAGGCCAGAAATTATAGCCGAATATCTTGCATAACTTCATAATGTAAGCACGTCCCTCATTACACAGAAACGGTTGTTGTTATTGGTCTTGGGTTAATTGGCTTCATTGCTGTGCAGATTCTCAGGGCCAATGGTTGTCGGGTTATTGGTTTTGATTATGAACAGGCAAAGGTGGATATTGCTGGCAAGCTTGGCATTATTGCTGTTAATCCGGCATGGGGGACAGAGCAGGTCAGGTTTGTGGAAGAACAGACCAATGGAATCGGCGCTGATGCTGTTCTCATTACTGCATCAGCCAAAGGAAATGATATTATATCACAGTCTGCGCGTATGAGTCGCGAGCGGGGGCGTATTGTTCTGATTGGAGTTGTGGGTCTTGAAATTTCTCGTGCGTGCTACGTCGATTGGCAAACAGCGTTGGGAGCTCTTTGAGGAGCTGCTTTCTCCATTGGCCGATCTGATTGGCATGGACCCCAAACTCACTGGACAACTGGGCGGGGGTCTTTTCTCCTTTCACTGCTTCCAGAGCTACTTTGGCCTTAAAAGCTCCGTTGTGGTTCTTGCGTATGGTTCGGACCATAGCGTGCCTCCTTTGTGGTATGGCAGGCTATGGTCCACCTTATTGCCTTGTCCAGTTTTTGGGTAGTATTCTACTTCAGCCGCTCTTGTAGCGGAGCTTAGATTAACCCACTCCTGTTTCATTATTCTCGATTCACCGGACTGCTTCGTCAAACGCTTTAGAACAATGTTGATCTAAAGGGACCTGTATGCCTCCATTATGTTGCTAGAAAAATCGACGGGGGTTTATAGATTATAGTTGTAATGAAATATAATGCTTGTTATATTGCATTAGTAGTATAATATTAGTCTAGACGAGAATCATGGAACGAGAAAAACTGAAGGAGCTCCTGGTTGATCACAAACGCAGATTCCTTTCGCAGGGCGACTTTATTCGGAGGGAAGTCCAAGAGGAGATAGAACATTATATCTCACAACGGGAAATTATTGTCATAACAGGAGTGCGCAGGAGCGGTAAGTCCACGCTTATGAGGTTGGTTTGCAATGATATTCTCACGAAAATGAATGTGCCTGAAACCAATATTCTCTATGCGAACTTCGAGGATGAGCGGTTTGTCTCTTTCACTGTCAATGATTTTGAACCACTTTACGAGTCCTTTCTAGAACTGGAAAATCCTAAAGGGAGGAAATACCTTTTCCTTGATGAGATTCAGAATATTGGAGGATGGGAGCGATGGCTAAACCGTCTCTATGAGCTTGAAGATGTGAAGGTCTTTGTGACAGGGTCCAATGCAACCATGCTGAGTTCTGAAATTTCTACTGCTTTGACTGGAAGAAATAGGCAGGTGGTGACTTGGCCCTTTTGTTTCAAGGAATTCCTTGTGCTTAAGGGGTTTGAAGTCCAACCCAGGGATATCTACGAGAAAGAGAAGAAGGTGGCGCTCAAAAGGCTTTTCGAAGAGTTTATCGTGCTGGGCGGTTTTCCTGAAGTTTTGAAGATGGGAGATGTGACTTTGCTGGCACAATACTTTCAAGATATACTCTACAGGGATGTGATTGTTCGCTATGGAATTAAGAACGTAAAGGGGATCAAAGAGCTGACCCTGTATCTTGCGGCTCATCCGGCTACCGTGCAAAGCTATAAGAATATGAGTACGATCATCGGAGTCCAGAGCGTCAATACAGCGAAAAGTTATGCAGAGGCCCTCAACAGTGTCTATCTGTTTTTCTTTACCGACCTTTTTGACTATTCAGTGAAGCGACAGATATACAATCCTTCCAAGGTCTATGGTATCGATGTGGCCATGATGGATGCGGTCAGCTTTAAGTTCTCCAGAAACCTGGGCCGCCTTTTAGAGAATATCGTTTTTCTGGAGCTGAAAAGAAGGAAGAAGGAGATTTATTACTGGAGATCGCCCAAGGGTAGGGAGGTCGACTTCATTACCAGAAAGGGTGCCCGGATACAAGAGGCAATTCAAGTCTGCCTTTCATTGGCTGATGAGGCCACAAAACAGCGGGAACTTCTCGGCATTATGGAAGCAAAACAAGTCCTGAAGCCTCGTCATCTCATGATTATCACGAGGGACGAGGAGGAACCCCTCGGGCACGGATACGATGGCGTTACCTTTACTCCATTATGGAGATGGCTTGTTGAGGAAGAATCGTGATGAAGCAAGTCCTTGAAAACTTCAAGACTGGGACAACCGAGCTGGTTGGTGTCCCTGAGACGGGCGTGAAGCCAGGGCATGTTTTGATTGAGACAAGCCGCTCTCTCGTGACGGCAGGAAGATGTGCAGAAAAAGGCAAGAAATTGATTGACAAGAATGAGGGAATTTGGAATATTTTAGAGAAGAGCAGTTAAGTAGTAACGTCCCCCATTATGTCCTATGTCAAGGGCTGACCCCGTTAGTACTGATCCCCCAATTAAATAAGTTATGCAAGAGTCTCACATAGGAGATTTTTCATTGACAATTAGACAAGACCAGACTAAACTAACTTAATATTTTTATGAAAAGAGGCTGTCATGAAAATTACGAATATATCTGAAGCAAAGGCTAATTT
>QMLT01000345.1 GCA_003646875.1 Deltaproteobacteria bacterium | reverse complement strand
TGGAAGATAGAGAATGAAAACAACAACACCCTTAAAACAAAAGGGTATCATCTTGAGCACAATTTTGGCCATGGAAAACAGCACCTCTCATCGCTTCTTTTAGCCTTCAACATCCTGGCTTTTCTGTTTCATACCGTACTTGAGATGATGGATGATAGGTATCAGATGATTCGCAAGGAGCTTCCCACACGAAAGACCTTTTTTGATGATATACGTGCCCTGACCCGCTATATATGCTTTGATAGTTGGGATCATATGCTCAGCTTTATGATGGAGGGGCTTGAACTGGAGTACCCGGATACAAGCTAGCTCCCCACTCCTGACTCATGGATGATTAGGGCAATATAAAGACCTATTTGGCTAGTAGAAGGACGGGCTTTCTGGGTATTGTGTGCCTGTGTTGTCTTACAATTGCCTTTGCCCCGGTGTCGTAGTGTGCTGGGGTAAAAACCTCAGTTTCATGAATCACCTGTACCAGGATTCCCCTATCTATTCTCATGCCCTGTGTGTAACCTGTTCAAAACTGGAGGCAATGAAGGGCTGGGGGCTAATCTTGTGGGTCAAAATTAGAATTGCTGTATCTCCTCTTTGGGTCTTTGTGGCTGAATGGAATCTCGTATGGGTTCACAACAATTTAAATAGTAATAATCAGTATTACTCTTGGGACCTTTGGGCCTTTTTCAGGATTTCTCTGATAAAGGGGAGAAGATAGACTTCCTCTGTCTGGAAGGCTGACAATGACTGGGCTAAGATGTCTATTTGGACTTGTATTGGCTCAGCAGGGTCTATAAAAATCTTATAGGCCCCCTTGACTTTACAGAGACCTCCCTTAGCATAAAAATCTGTCCCTCCTAATTTTTCTTTGACAATCTCAATACCCAATCTAAACGCAAGATCTTCAAGATATTGCAAAACCTTACTGCTCTGCATGATGATCACAATTCTAAAGCATCTCTTTAATGTAGAAGAAAAGCATGGCTCCGGAGAAAGCCAGTTTTAGTCCAATGCCCATAATGTTTCCAACAAACACACCCCACCCTGCGCGCAAGGACATTTTTCCCTTTTTTCCACCAGCCAGTTCTCCAGCCAGTGCTCCTATAATTGCACCGATGAGCATTCCCCAGGGCGGAAAGATAAAAAACCCAATGAGCATTCCGATAATTGAACCCCACACACCTAATTTAGATGCGCCATATCTTTTTGCACCAATTACAGGAACCACATAGTCTAAAATAGTAACCACTATAGCCAAGCCTGCCATAATAATCAAAAATGTTACACTAAACGGTTGCCAATTTTTGGCATAGGAAAGAATAATTAAGGCGAAAAAACTAAGAGGTGGTCCAGGGATGACAGGTAAAATGCACCCGATGAGGCCAATTAGTGCAAAAAGTAATCCAAGGATTATCAATACAATCATCAAGGTTAGACTTCTATGTATCTATTGAAGATGTAATAGTTATGAGTAAAATTACAATTGCCACAAGCTTCCCCCGCCCAGTAACAGGAGATAGGTAAAGATCCAGCCTAAAGAATTACTTTTAAAAGAATACATCTCTATGGACTATAAGTATAGGTGAGAAAGAGGCAAAGGTCAATGGATCTAACCGATGCAGAGACAGGTCAAGCGTTTACCCATGCTCCCTGGCTTTATGCAGGCCTTGTTGCACCTTATTCAGTGACAGAGAACCCAACTTATTGAGAAGAAGAAGTACCTGCTGAGGTAATGCCTGAAGAAGTAGTGCAAACTATGCTGAACAAAGTTATTGATCTGGAACACGAAATAGAACGATTAAAAAAGCTCCTTACAGAAAGAGATGAAAAGGTAGCAATTACCGATGAGGATGTGAGTAAACTTGAATATGTTCAGGAAGAGATTCAAGGAATCATTCCTGAATAAAATCCTTTCCTATTATACTCATAGACTCCATCTACTGGAAAGGTCTGATTGACTGGATAAAACAAACCCTCATAAAAGAGAGGTCCATATCAAAATCAGATCTTGACCTATTAAGCCTCGTGGACACTCCTGAGGAAGCTGTCAGTATCATAAAGAAGACAGTGATTATCTAAAATCTGAAGAGTGATGAATCGGTATCGTTCAAAGGTGTCCGGAAGGCCTAATGGGAAAAGAGGAGGGGCAGGCTGTCCGCCAGAATAAACCCCTCCCGTGTCGGAACGATCCGGTCTCCCTCAAGGGTGACGAGACCCGCTGATTGGATCTCCCTGAGGGCCCTGCCTGAATCGGGGCTGTCTTCAATGAGTTTCCTTTTGATGCCCTCCCTTGTTCGAAAACCCAGGAACAGGGATTCAAGCCGGACCTGCTCCTCCGTGAGTCTTTCACGGTCCTCAACAGGCGTTCTTCCACAGTCAAGGGCCTGACAGTATCCGTCAACGGATCGTATGTTCCACCACCGGATGCCATTCAGAAAAGAGTGGGCCGACGGCCCGAGCCCCAGATAGGGGACATGGCGCCAGTACTTGATATTGTGCCTGGACATGGACTTCTCTTCCCTGGCAAAGTTGGAAATCTCGTAATGGACATATCCATTTTCTTCCAGATAGGCGGATGTCAGAAGGAAAAAGGCCCTTTCCCGCTCCTCACCGGGGGCTTGAATGCGTCCCTGTCCAAGCATGCTGTAAAAGGGCGTCCCCTCGGAGATGGTCATTTGGTAGCAGGAGATGTGGGCTGGATTGTACCCTACGATTCGTCTCAGGGTGGCCATCCAGACCGATTCATCCTGGTCGGGCAATGCGTACATCAGATCGATGCCCAGGTTTGTATAGCCGGAGGCCCGGATCACTTCTATGGCCTCTTCGGCCTGTTTTGCGCTATGTCGTCT
>QMLT01000344.1 GCA_003646875.1 Deltaproteobacteria bacterium | reverse complement strand
ATTGGTGATCAGATTGCTAAAAACTTCCTCCATACTTTTCATATCTGCATTAATAAGGGGTAGATTGGTCTTTTTTAGGGTTAACGAAATGTTTTTCTCTCTTGCCCTTGCCTGTATAAATTCTACTAAACCCTTGAGGATATCCATCCCTTTGGATTGCATGTGTTTCGTTCCAATGTTAATATCCTGCAAGGTCAAGCCGTGGAGCTTGTGTTTACAGGGGAAAATGCCTCCCAATTTGAATCTAATTATGCTAAATTTTCTTGAGCCATAATGGAACGTTGTGCAAAGAAGAACGGGTACAAACATGTCCTGGCAATCAGCCTCCCGCTGGTAGCCTCAATGGGATCGCTTACCTTGATGCAGTTCACTGACCGAATGTTTTTGGCTAACTATTCTGCCGATGCCATTTCTGCAGCATTGCCGGCAGGCATCGCATCCTTTACAGCTGTGGCCTTTTTTATGTGTGTTGCCAACTATGTAAATGCCTGTATAGCCCAATACACGGGGGCTTGTGCCTTTAAAAGAATAGGGGTATCAGTGTGGCAGGGGATCTATTTTTCCCTTATGGCCGCCTGTTTTCTGGCATTGCTCTATTTCGTCTCCGGGCCTTTGTTCAATCTTATTGGCCACTCACCCAGCATACAGAGGCTTGAGGTAAGCTATTTCAACATATTAACCCTGGGAGCCGGGCTGGTAGTGATGGCATCGGCCATGGCCTGTTTTTATACGGGCCGGGGTCTCACCAAAACAGTAATGGTGGTCCACGCCATCGGGGCCGCAGTCAATATTCCCCTGGACTACTGCCTGATTAATGGCGTTGGTTTTTTTATAGAGCTAGGAATCGTGGGTGCAGCACTGGCAACGGTGACTGCATCAGCAATCATTGTGGGTATTCTGAGTGTGCTTATCTTTAGCCCTGCAAACCGATCCAGGTATGGCCCCTGGAAGGGCAGGGCATTTGATAAAGAGCTTTTTGGCCGGTTGATGCACTATGGCCTTCCCAGTGGTATCCAGTTTTTTCTCGAGATCTTCGGGATTACCTTCTTTGTCCAGATGGTGGGCAGACTGGGGGACCTGGAGTTGGCTGCCTCCAATATTGCACTCTCCATAGAGTCCCTCTCCTTTTTGCCCTTGGTTGGCTTTCATATAAGCACTGCCACCCTCGTAGGTCAGGCCGTTGGCCGCATAAGACCGGGGCTGGGAACGTATGCAACCATGAGCGCACTCCATATTACCATGGCCTACATGATGGTCGTGGCCGTTGCCTTTATTGTTACGCCCAAGCCACTGCTCAATCTTTTTAAGGCTCAGCACATCACCGCCGCTCAGTATACAGAGATCATGGATCTGGGTGTGATATTGATGCGATTTGTGGCTGTATTCTGTTTTTTTTATGCGCTGAACCTTGTTTTTTCAGGGGCCATCAAAGGCGCGGGCGATACCAGGTTTATTATGTGGACCATTGGTGCACTTTCGCTGGGAGTGATGGTTACCCCAATGTATGTGGCAGTAGAGGTCCTTCAAACTGGACTGTACACGACCTGGGCCCTGGCTACCTTTTATATCTGCGCCCTGGGAATTGCCTTTATGATGCGCTACCGTCAGGGGAAGTGGAAGTCCATGAGGGTCATCGAGTTTCAACCGATAGGAGTGGGAAGATGCTCAGTAGCCGTGGATGTCGAATCAGCGAGCTTTGATCTGCAGCTTTAGGTTTTTTTCACAGTGAGTATTGTTTCTCAGATGCCATGTATTACCAAGCTTTAAAGGCAAGGTATTTTGTTAGGTTTTATTAAATGTGGAAGATAATTTCCGGAATTTTTCTGGGCTGGACTCTGGGCAGCAATGATTCCGCCAATGTATTTGGTACTGCTGTTGCCACAAAAATTGTTACATTTCGTACTGCAATCCTTCTTACCTCGGCATTTGTAATACTGGGAGCCCTGATGGAGGGAGAGAAATGTTTTGCCACTTTGAGAGAACTTTCCAATCTGACCCCCAAAGACGCTTTCTGGGCTGCTCTTTCAGCAGGTATTACCATGTTCCTCGTCACTTATCTTTCTCTGCCCAGCTCTACATCTCAGGCTATTATCGGGGCTATTTTGGGAGTTGGTATGGTTTCAGGAATCCCTGATTTTTTCAGGCTCTATAAGATAGTGGCATGCTGGGTTTTAACACCTATCGGTGGCATTATAATAAGCTTTACACTGTATCATCTTGTTGGATTTTTCTTTGAGAGATATATTACGAGCCCCCAGAAACGGTCTTTTTTCATTTTCTGGGGTCTAATCTTTGCGGGATGTTTTGGCGCTTATGCACTGGGATCTAATAACGTTGCCAATGTCACAGGAGTCTATGTTGGTTCGGGATTGCTTACTCCCTTTCAAGGATTACTTGTTGGAAGCATCAGTATTGCGAGTGGCACTTTGACATACAGCAGGAAGGTTATGATGACAGTAGGAAAAGGCATTACTCCTCTTGATGAATATGCTGCATTAATTGCAGTAGTCTCTGCAGCTATCACTGTGGAGATATTCACCCAGGTAGGCGTACCTGTTTCAACATCCCAGGCCATTGTAGGGGGTGTTGTTGGTGTTGGTTTGATAAAAGGTGCCAAAACGGTAAACAAACGGAAATTGATAGAAATCGGGATTGGTTGGATATCCACTCCGATCTCGGCTGGGGTCATTTCCTATGTTTTGCTCAGTTTATTTCTGTAAACCCCGTTAGAATTTAGGCCGGGGCATTAAACTCTGTGCCAAAAATGGAATATTTTCTAACCAATCATCTCTGTGCTTCTGCACAGGGCTTTCTAACGGGGTAAACCTAGGGTATTGTTGATGGTGATTGAAT
>QMLT01000343.1 GCA_003646875.1 Deltaproteobacteria bacterium | reverse complement strand
TCAAAATAAGCCCAGAACCAAAAGCCAAAAGAAAATAAGGAGGCAGAAAAGGGGGCAAAGCCAAAGTCCGTGCTGGAGGGCGAGTTAGACCCTGCAAAAAAAGAAGAATTTTTGCAATGGAGACGTGTTTTTTCTTGACAGGGCCTTTTAATGGGTGACCCCTTTTCACTTTTCATTCCCTGCTCTCAAGTGATGGTGGGCGTTCGATGCCCCAAAAAAATGATTGACATACACTTATAGAAGTAATACCATTACCTGTATTACGTCATGCTGGAGGTATAATCATGAGAGTCACAACAAAAGGACAAGTAACAATTCCTCAGTACATTCGTGAAAAATTAGGGATAAGACCTGCTGTTGAGGTTGATTTTATTGAAGAAAAAGGCCGTGTCTATTTGGTGAAAGGAAAAGAGGAAAATATCAAAACCCGAAAATTTCGAAGTTTGAGGGGAATAGCAACCGTAAAAATGACAACTGATGAAATTATGGCCTTAACAAGAGGCGACAAATGAAAGGGGTTCTTGTTGATTCGAATGTTATTCTGGACGTTTTCTTAAATGATCTTAACTGGGCAGATTGGTCAGAAACCACATTGGAAAAATATTTTCATCATACAACACTTTATATTAATTCAATTATTTATTCTGAAATCTCAATTGGTTTTGAGCTAATAGAGGATTTAGAATCTGCTATTACCAAAGCCGGATTTCAGATGTTGGAAATTCCCAAAGAAGCGCTGTTTTTGGCTGGAAAGGTTTATTTTAAATACAAAAGAAGAAAAGGAGTAAAAAGAACTCCGCTGCCAGATTTTTATATAGGTGCACAAGCTGCGGTTCTTCATTGGGACCTATTTACGAGAGATGTTTCCATGTATCGATCATACTTTCCGACCGTGAGATTAATAACCCCTTAATCCTTTCAAAATATTTTCATCGAACAACGCCATGCACGCAGATGGGCAGGGGCGTGGCGTTTTGAACTCTTATCAGCTTTTGTGTTTACTTGCCATTTGCGACTGCTTGTTTCCCCTGCCCACTGGTGATGGCGGTTATGTGTGTATTGATTGATGTAGCAAATGCATTTACACAAAAAGACATTAGAGAAACTTAGAGATTTGATCAATGAGGAGACAGAATATCGTTCTGGCCCTAAATTAGTTCAATTTTTAACGAGTTGGGGTTTAACGATACTTATGGACAAGGTTTCCCTTCCAGGTGGATGTATACAGATGAGAAGTTATCAATAATTAATGGAACACCTGAGTTGGATAACTGCATTAGGAATCTTTTTGCACCCGTTAATTTCATTGGAAGAATTGACGAATTAGATAAATTTATAAGCGAATTCAACCAATATTTAGCATTTGACGGTTGGAAAGTCATTAGAGAGGGTAAGGATATTACCTTTGCTAAGGCCGATGAAAAAGATTTAGAGACAACGTTATCTACTACAAAACCTACTACAAATGATGTGGAAGATTTTCTTCGCCAAGAGTTTGAAGAAATCTCTCTTGAAAAAATAGGACTAAGTGGTGTTGTTATTGCTGTTCTTAATCTCCGACTCGAAGAAATTAAAAAATGTCTAACTTCAACTGCACCATTAGCTGCTATTTTTCTTTGCGGAAGTACACTGGAAGGGATTCTTTTGGGAATCGGACTAAATTATCCAAAACAATTTAATCAAGCAAAGGCTGCCCCTAAAAACATTGACAACAAAGTAAGACAGTTCCATGAATGGACATTAAATGATTTCATAAATGTGGCATACGAATTAGGTTTACTGAAAGAAGACGTGAAAAAATTTAGTCACTTTTTGAGAGATTTCCGAAATTATATTCATCCCTTTCAGCAAGTTAGCTCAGGGTTCAATCCTGATGAACATACTGCAAAGATATCTTGGCAAGTATTAAAGGCTGCGATATTTGAATTGGCTCAGGCGAAGATTGATATATAACCACATAACAAATGGGTGCACTTGAACAAATGGGTACACTTGGCCGCCATTCCGCTGCGCCCTTTGGGCTTGCTCCATGTCGGCAAGTGACCCTGGTCGTTAGACACAAAGGATTATATTAGATGACTGAAAAATTGCGAATTCGTATTTCTCAAATATTTGCTGGTTTATTAGTTGTGTTAATTTGTATTTCCAGCAGCCTCTGGGAAGATAAGGCACCTTTTGTAACCACGGTTTTGTTCCTTTTGGGTGCCGTTCTGGTTGGTATTGCTTCTTTAGGCAGATTATGGTGCTCCGTCTATATTGCTGGATACAAGACAGACCATTTGGTTACGCAAGGGCCATATTCCATGTGTAGGAACCCACTCTATTTCTTCAGCCTCCTCGGTGCCCTTGGCGTTGGGCTCGCTTCTGAGACTCTTCTAATTCCATTTGTTATTTTAATTGCCTTTGTCGGGTATTATCCACTTGTCATTAAGAGTGAGGAGGTAGAACTGATAAGACTGCACAAGAGTGAATTTGAAATTTATCTGAAAGAAGTACCACGGTTTTTCCCAAAAATATCCCTTCTGAAGGAACCAGAGGAATATATAGTGAAACCAATAGTATTTAAGAGGCACATGTTCAGTGCTTTTTGGTTTATATGGTTCATGGGAATCATTGAAATCATTGAAGAACTTCATGAACTTAAGGTTCTTCCTACAATATTCAAAATATATTGATTTGTCTAACCAGGCTCTTGCAGCCGACAGCTATTCGCTGCGGCTGAAGAGCGGGCAATTATGTGCAGGAATAAATAATAGAACGGGGAAAAGAAATGGATTTGCAGAAAGAAATATCAACTGAATTATTTTCTGAAGTAAAATCTCACTATGAATCTAAATCATACAGCAATGCAATTA
>QMLT01000342.1 GCA_003646875.1 Deltaproteobacteria bacterium | reverse complement strand
TATCTGTGCGCCAGTTATTTATGAAGGAGAATCTTTGGGGGTATTGTTTGTAGATAACATTAAATCTAAAAGGCCACTCACTCAGAGCGATATGAGTCTTTTGATGGGGATAGCGCCTCAGATAGCCATCAGTATCCACAATGCGATTTCTTTTCAGAAACTACAAGATAGCGAGGAAAAGTACCGAAACATTCTTGCAAGCATTGTAGAGGGATACTACGAGATTGATATTGAAGGTAACTTTACATTTGTTAATGATTCAATGTGCAAAATCCTTGGATGTTCAAAAGATGAATTGATTGGTATGAACAGCAAACAGTATATGGATGAAGAGAACGTCAAAAAATGGCATCAATTCTTAAACAAAGCATACAAGACAGGAAGACCTAATAATGGATTTTATTGCGAGTTTATAAAAAAGGATGATAATACAGTGCAGGTAGAGATTTCCGTATCTCTCATAAGGGATACAGAAGATCATCCCATCGGGTTTCGTGGTATTATGGTAGATATAACCGAGCGCAAGCGAGCAGAGCAAGAAAAACAGAGACTTGAAGCACAGCTCCAAAGGTCTCAAAAAATGGAGGCCCTCGGCACACTTGCAGGTGGAGTTGCCCATGATCTCAATAACATTCTGGCTGGTCTTGTCAGCTATCCTGAGTTGTTGTTAATGGACCTTCCCGAGGACAGTCCTCTTCGAAAACCGATTTTAACTATACAAAGGTCGGGAGAAAAAGCTGCTGCTGTTGTCCAGGATTTGTTAACCTTGGCTCGACGAGGAGTTGCTATCACGGAAGCAGTGAATTTGAACAATATTATTTCTGATTATTTAAAAAGCCCGGAATATGGAAAGCTAAGAGAATTTCATTCTGATGTTAAACTCAAAACAGATCTCGAAACCGACTTGTTGCATATTTCAGGTTCTCCTGTTCATCTATCCAAGACGATTATGAATTTAATCTCAAATGCAGCCGAGGCCATGCCTGAAGGTGGAACGATTTCGATATCCACTGAAAACCGATATATCGATACTCCCATAAGAGGTTATGAGGATGTAAAGGAGGGTGACTATGTGACGCTTATCGTTTCTGATACAGGAATAGGTATTCCTTTAGAGGATCGAGAAAAGATATTCGAGCCATTTTACACAAAGAAAGTAATGGGACGAAGCGGAACAGGGTTAGGTATGGCAGTTGTATGGGGGACGGTAAAAGATCACAATGGATATATTGATGTTCAAAGCAGAGAAGGAGAGGGAACAACATTTACCTTGTATTTTCCGGTAACCAGAGAAGAATTAGCCAATGAGAAACTACATTTATCCCTTGAAGATATTAAAGGGAGAGGAGAGTCTATTTTAGTGGTTGATGATGTTGAAGTACAACGGGAAATTGCATCAAGCATGCTCAAAAAAGTGGGTTATTCTGTCACGTCAGTGTCAAGTGGTGAAGAAGCCGTTGAATATATGAAAAATAATCAAGCCAATCTTATAATTTTGGATATGATTATGGATCCTGGAATTGATGGACTTGAGACATACAAACGGATCCTCGAACTCTATCCAGGACAGAAAGCAATCATTGTGAGCGGATTTTCTGAAACAAAACGTGTCAAAGAAGCTCAAAGATTGGGTGCAGGTTCCTATGTGAAGAAGCCCTATATTTTAGAGAAATTAGGCTTTGCTGTGAGAACAGAATTAGATAAATAACAGTCTTAGATTTTTTATCGAGATGACAGTAATCGAAGTAAGATTTAATTAAAAACCCACCTAAAATGATTGCAAGCTCCGGCCGCGGTCATTCCTTTCACAATCTTCATTTTTCTTTCTATAAGATTTTTCTAAATAAATACTATTACCAAAATAAATTTAAAATATAATAATTAAAATTAATATAAAATTATAAAAAATTATTGACATATTGTATTTTTTATGTTTAACATATTAAATTGAGGTTATAAATAATATAACATAGTTAAAATTATTTCACCTGCAAGGAATTATGAAATGTCTTCTGGTAATGGATCCCATAACAGAAAAGATAGTCATCTTTACAATAGTCGGAATATAAAAAATTATGTAGAATATACTCAGAAGCATTACCCTGATATAGACATTGATTCAGTCCTGAGCTATGCAGGGATAGCTACCTATGAACTGGAGGATCAGGGCCACTGGTTCACTCAACAACAGGTAGACCGATTTAACGAAATCCTGAGCCAAAAAACAGGGGACCCAAATCTCTCCCGTGAGGTTGGACGCTATGCCGCTTCCTCCAAAGCATCTGGCACTATAAAACAGTATGCACTGGGATTTATGTCCCCGGCAGCTGCCTACTGGTTAGTGAAAAACCTTGCCTCCCGTTTAACCAGAGGGCATACATTCAAGGCCAGAAAGCTGGGACCTAATAGGGTAGAGATTTCGGTCACTCCAAATCCTGGTGTGTTTGAAAAGCCCTATCAATGTAATGCCCGGATTGGACTATTTGAGGCCCTTTCAAAATTATTCTCTAACAAGTTTGCAAAAATAGAACATCCCACTTGCATACACAAGGGTGGAGACCTTTGCCGCTACATCATCACCTGGGAAAAGACATCTTCCTTTATGTGGAGGCGTGTACGTAACTATTTCAGCATTCTTTGTTTTTTAGCTTCTGGGGTACTCTATTTTTTCATCCCTCTCATTTCTTGGGTAGCCGTGATCTTTTTATTTACCTCACTCATCATAGGACTTTCTTTTTACCCTGAACATCTTGAGAAAGAGGATCTGGCTAAGAACCTTGAAACTCAGGGCGATGCAGCCAAGGATCTTTTAGATGAGATTAACATTCGCTACAATAATGCATTGCTTGTCCAGGAG
>QMLT01000341.1 GCA_003646875.1 Deltaproteobacteria bacterium | reverse complement strand
TATCCTATCTTCGAGATCCCCTTTGACGAGTCTGCCGGACAGAACTGCCCATTCATGTCCCGTGGAAAGGTTGTCATACACAAGAATTTCATGCTCTTCTTCCCCGAGCGTCTTTACCACCTGAGAACCGATGTAACCAGCTCCCCCGGTAACTAATATTTTCATGCCAGTACTCCGTAATCTAATTTCAGTGGGTAGCGAAAACGCGTAGAATCAAAAAGACGCTGCAATCTTTTATTCCTATTATGGTTTTTATCCGTCTTAGCTGCTGGAGCAGTCTTTCGCTGAAGATCGATACGTTTGCCGGTGATCATTTTCCAGAAGGGAACCATTTTGCGTATAGATAGGTATCTCAAGCAATGCCTCATTGGGATCGGGAGTATACGTCAAAATGTTTCCCGCTCCTGAATGGCTTGCTGCTGCCGACCATTCTCCATAAAGTCATCTGACAATCCGGTTAACAGCTCAAACACGCGAGCTAAATTCTGGGGACTTTTTTTAAGAATAACCTCATCCCCTCTCCGAAGAATCTGAACCTCTGACGTATCGAATTGAAATTCTTTTGGCAATCTTACTGCCTGAGAATTCCCATTTTGAAATATTTTTGCTGTGTTCATATAGTACTCTTTTTTCATGCCTTTATAAGGACCTCAAGTCTTTTCATGTTGGCGGGCCAGCATTGAAAATAGATCCTAAAAATCATCATGCATTTTATAAGGAGGCATAGTTGTTAAGCGGGGAGACTAGAAAGCTAGGAAGCTTTGAAGCCCTTAAGCTAGGGAGCTCGGAGGCTGTGGGATGTAAGCATCTATAATTATCACTTTAGCTTCTCATAAAATCGCCATAGCATTTTCCCCAATGCTTCATAACCTTCATTTATTTCCCTATAATCCTTTTCTGACAAATACTCCAACTTAAGGCAAAAATGTAGAAGATATTTTGTCTCAGCCATAGATCCTAAACTAATACTTAAAAATCTTGATAATTCTCTATCGCCCTTTCGAGAGTAGCCTTCCACGATATTTGTGGGGATAGATAGTGCTGCTCTTCTAAGCTGAGAAGTAATACCATATCTCTCTTCTTTCGGGAAATTGCGAGTAAAGACATACACCCTATAAGCTAATTCATCTGGTAATTTCGATACATTTAAATTCTTCCAACGATCATCTTTCATTTCTTTCCTCCTCTGCATCCCAGCCTCTTAGCATTATACAAGACCTCTTAAAAACTCTACTATCCTATCTGCTGTTTTTCCATCCCAATATTCTATCTTATTGGCCTGTGGTATACGCCCAGATATAATTGCCTCAGCCTTATCCTCTAAATCCTTCACTTCACATAATTGATTTGTCCCCTGGCTAATAGTAATCGGTCTCTCGGTATTTGGACGAATTGTTAAGCAAGGGTTTACAAGATATGTGGTCTCCTCCTGGATTCCACCAGAGTCTGTGATTACGAAACGACAATTAAAAGGTGTTGAAAAGTGCCCTACGGAAGCATGATAATTTGTCTCCTGCAGGCTGAGTTAGCCTCATTTTTCCCGCTTTTTGTTTTTGTTGACCTGTGTCGAAAACTGCCGAATGTTTTTTTGCTCTTTTATGTTCCCTTTTTAAGGCAGCTCTTGAGTCATGGCAGACGAGCAGGACAATATCAACAGTAAGCGGTAGTTTGTTAATATTTCATAGGGCTTCCCAAAAATCATGTTTTGGCACCCATTGCTCTTTGACATCAAGCTAAGAAATTTGGAACGAAGGATTTCACAAACCGTATTTTATCATCACACCCCATCCTATGAGCGGTCAACGCCACCAACAACACAGTGATATGGGCAATCGTACAGTGGTTTTGTACCGCCCTTAAGCCTTTGACCGAGGGGTTCTGCATTGAAATGGCGAGAAGCCTGGAGAATACCCGCTCAACCGAGTTTCTCTTGTTATAGATCTCCTTAAACCTTTGAGTGCCATAGTCGATCTTCTCCCGGATGCTGGGAGTCATTCGAATGAGCACATTACGGCCCTTCTGTCGGAGGAACTTGGGGTGACCCGCAGGACACAGGAGGTACTGCCCTCGAAATTCTTTCCTCCAATGCAAAGGACAACTATATTGCAGATAGGTGATCCCTTTGACAGTCATCTTTCCCTTTCGATACACGGGGAGCGCTGCCTGGCAGTATACGCCGTCTTTTTTCAGGGTGTAATGTGTATCTTGCGTGTTGCGGGGATTCCTCGGGATCATGGCCTCGGCCTTCATCTCCTCGATAATGTATCGGAGGATTGCCTCGACATCGTAGTTGGCATCCCCGGCAACGACCTCTGTAGGCAAAGAGAAATCCTGACACAGTTTCTCTAACAGAGAGAGACCTACTTTCTTTTCATCCTTATTGGCCTGGAGGGTTGTCTCAACAAGAGGCAGCTCTGAGTCCAAATCATTGACAATGTGGTTTCGATACCCCCAAAAGTAGTGGATTTTCTTCTGAAATGGGCTTGGAAAATGGACACACACCCCAAGCCGTACGTCCGTATCCCCAGAAGGGAGGTGGTACTTGTCATAGCGATCTTTCTTGGAGGTCTTTAAATTGTTCTCCCGTACCAATGCCTTAATGGGGCAGGAATCCAATCCCACGCCCCGGCCGGAGATCACCCCTTCGGTGATGAGTTGGTACACCAAGGCTTCCCTCACGCGCTGGAAATACCCATTAGGATGCACGCGTAGAAATTCGGAGAATCGCTCATCCGAGGGTGGCCTCTTCCGAGGATCGAGCCCTAAGGGTTCAGCGATTGAGGGGTTGTTCCACAGTTCAAATTCAAGCTCTACCAGCTTGGTGATGCCTCTGAGGTTACGGTAAATCAACGCCTTGAGC
>QMLT01000340.1 GCA_003646875.1 Deltaproteobacteria bacterium | reverse complement strand
CCCCTTATCCTTGCAATTGATGAGTTAATACGCCACCAGATCCTTTTTTCATTGGTGATCATAGCTTAATTCGTTCTCGTAAAACAATTTTGTAAAGGGGTAATTCAAAGAATTCAACCTTTCTCTTTGTCAATAATTCCCACTAATCTTCTACAGTTAATGAATATTTGACTTTGAGTGTAAATCTTCTCAATAAGTTGGGGTATCTGTGGGGCAATAAGGCACAACAAGGCCTACGTAAAGTCAGGGAGCATGGGGATGTCCTTTTTTGTCTCATGCCATTTAAGCAATGCACAGGCAGACCCCGTAAATCGGGGCGCCGACCACCCTTTCACCAATGCCCTCGACTTCTATCCATATCTGTTTTTCAGTTTCATAATAAAACTCTGTCTTTTCCCATCCCATTGTATTTACTGCCGTCCTTCAATGCCCCGGAAGGGCGGGGTCGTTGACTTTGGGCTTAAAATAGCTTGCTATATGCATATAAGATGGAGAAACTTCCCGTCCTTTTGTCCAGGAGCCAAAAAGGGCAGCCATTTTAAAAAATACCTGGTCCTTGACCTCTTCCTTGGTCCTGACCTTGCCAGGTAAAAATAGGGCATTATAAGGTTAAAGGCCGCTATTCACTAAGGACGCATTCTATGAAAGGCGATAATTTCACAGACCAGATTTTTCTACTGTTATGATATCTTTATTTGCATCAAAGGTCTTTTGACCAATCCCTTTAACCTTCATTAAATCTTGTATCTTTTCAAATGGCCCATACTTCTCCCTGTAATCAATAATCCTCTGGGCATAGGCAGGACCAATCCTTTTGAGTTTGGTTAACTCCTCTAAGGTTGCGGTATTTAAGTTAATCTTTTCTCCAGCTATCAGATAGACTGGCAGCATCAAAATACTGATCACCATGACACATGCACTTAGCTTCAATAGTCTCTTTCTCATTTTTTCCTCCTTCCTTTGATTATGAAATTCTGCCAAAATGCCCCTTGCCGGGTTTTATAGTAAAAACCTGACCATCCCGTCAACAAGATTTAATCTTATCTTTGATTATAGACCCTGAGTTCTCCATTAAATATAACATGTCTAATCTCCTCATCTTTTGAACTTAGCCGCCTTCGGCGGAATGTTTTTCGACAGACCCGCCCGGAAGGGCGGGGTCTTTGAGTTTTATAATAATCTCCAATCCCTCAATTCCAGAACTTCCAATTATTCTTTATGTCCTATCTCCCGTCAGCCATTAACTCAATATACAAAGACTCTATATCATGCAAGAGTCTTTCTTCAGAAAATCGCTCTTTTACAAAAGAGCGCGCCAGCATCAGGCGTTTTTGTTTTTCCTGGATCTCACCATCTATCAGATATTTCAACCCTTTTGCAACCCCTTGGGCATCATTTTTTCGACAGAGGATCCCCCGCTCGCATACCACAAAAACGTCTGAGGAAGGTACTCCATCTGGAGGCCCCAACAGGTCATGGACACCGCCAGCATCGGTGGCAATAACCGGAACCGAAGATGCCATGGCCTCAATTATCGATACGGGGGTGCCTTCATTCGTAGAGGTTAGAGCGAGGATGTCTAAGTCCGCATAAACTAAAGGTATACTCTTTATCCAGCCGCAGAAAAGAACATGACTGGTCAAACCCAATTTTTGACAATAATCCTCTAATTGACTCCTTAGCTCACCATCCCCCACCACCACAAATTTCACTTGTAAACCAGGATTCTGCTCGAGGAAGAGGCTTGCGGCTTTAAAAAACATCCTATGATTCTTTATAGGGACCAGGCGGCCGATGATGCCAATTAGAAGGGTTTCATCGCGTATTCCAAAATTCCGCCTAAATTGCCCTTTTAAAGACCCATTGCTCAGAAAGGGTTCGAGCTCAAAGCCCAGCTCAATGGTCTTTATCTTTTTTGCCGGTGCGATGTGAAAATTCTCCGTTAGATCTTTCTTCTGGGTATCGCTTATAGTAATAATCACATCTGTTATCATTGCTAAAAAGCGCTCAATCAATATAACAATCAGAGAGTTTGTCTTATTAAAGTAACCCTCAAACACGTGACCATGAAAGGTGTGAACCGTCCGAATTCGTTTACCCGAAATGAGATTATACATCATTACAGCTAACCTGGCGCTGGTTCCAGCCTTGGCAGTATGCGTGTGCACTATATCAGGCTTGATTTCGCGCAATTTATTGAAGATCCGGCGAAATGCCATTAAATCCATCCTGGCGCTAATATCCCTCTGTAGCTCCGAAAATATTATGGGTTTAATATCATCTGAATCAAAAAGATAGCTCATGTCCCCTTCCTGTGGAGAAATACTGCCCGCAACAAGTTTTGACTCAAATTTTTGCTCATCTAAGCCATTTGTCAATAAATGGACATGAATTGCAGGTCCACCTATATTAAGGCGCGCTATTATGCGTAAGACCTTTATTCTCTTTTCTTTCTCAAGCGCAAGGCTCTCTTTTTTACGGCCTATGGAAAACTCATATTTCCCTACCTTCACCCTTATCCAATTGGAGGCAAAGACGAAACAGAGCCTCAGGGAAAGACCTGCGATGGCAAAGGGTTTCAAAAACCAGAGATAAGGCTTGCCGTACTTCTCAAAGAGCCGGTAGCTGCTCTTATGAAACTCTATTATAGATCTTGATAGCGCTTTATCGCTGCTCACCCCCACATAATGGATAACAGAGGCCTGCGGAAAATACATCACTCTCCATCCCTTCTTCCACATGCGCCTGCACCAGTCAGCATCCTCCCAGTACATGAAGAAACGCTCATCCAAGAGACCTACATCATCCACCGCCTTTCTCCTTACTACCATACAGGCGCCTGAGACCCAATCCACCCCCATGGG
>QMLT01000339.1 GCA_003646875.1 Deltaproteobacteria bacterium | reverse complement strand
GTAGCTAACAATTCGGCCTTTTTTTGTCAAGGCCAAAATAGACAAAGGGCAATACTTTTTCATTTAGAACCGTACGTCTGCCTTCCTAAGAGATTTACTCTGATAATTCCTTCCAACAAACAACGGACAACGAACTTTATCGTAACTGTTCACGGTTCACCGTTATCCGTTGTCCGAAAGGGGAAATATTCATATAGAGCAACATATTGTTTGGCCTGTTAATAGATATGTTTATTTAATCGGCTCAGTGCCACTGTTGGCTTATCGGTGAACGGAGAACTGCCAACAGTGAACGTTTAAATAAGATAGGCAATCTTATAATAGATCAACTTCTGGTATTCAAAGATAAGCTCTTTGGTGTATTTTCGTTTTGTCCACCAATCTTTTGGATTAAACAGTTGGTAATGGGATGGAAGCGAGATTATCTTGATATCATCATCCTTGAAAACCTTCTTAAAGGTCAGCCAGGCCCGGCGAGAATGGGTGAGTGATGTGATCACTATTATTGATTTAAACCCCTTATCCAGCACAAATTTGTGCACTAATCGTGCCTCATCCAGGGTGTTGCTAACCCTATCGTCTGGGGATAGAATCACTTTCTCAGGAATTTGAAATCCTTCCATTATTAATGTAAATAGATCGAAATCAGTGGGATAGCTCTTTACGCTTTTTGTAAGATAATCAAACCCATCTGGCTTACTCTTTTTTGCCATAAAGATATAGGGTGCAAGCCCTTTTCTGTAGGCATCTACCACTGCGAGAGATCTTTCTACATTTTTTCCAGCAAGGCAGACAATCAAATTAGCCTTCTCTGGCGTATGCTCTACAATAAGATACCTCCCCAATGCCGTTAACAGGGGAATGCGGTAAAATGTTAAGACAAAATAGAGGGCGATAAAGAGAAAAAGAAGCCACTTGTAAATAGATAATCTTGTAACTTTCTTTCTCTTATCCAGTTTTTCTGGCATGCCCAATTCATCTGTTTTTTCCTGTACCGTCTCTTTTTTGTAATCCATAATAGCACACCTTCCTTGACTAAAAATTCTTGGCGCTATCAAGTAACAGAGTGACTGGCCCATCGTTCACAAGGTGGACATCCATCATTTCCTGAAATTTTCCCTCAGCTACATGAATACCCTTTCCCTTAAGAAAAAAAATGAATTTTTGGTATAATTCATTTGCATGAGCAGGATCAGCCGCCCGAACAAAAGAAGGTCTTCTGCCCTTTTTGCAGTCCCCCCAGAGGGTAAACTGTGATACAACAAGCGCCTCACCCGCTGTCTCCAAAAGTGATAGATTCATTTTTCCCTCATCATCGCCAAAGATTCGCAGGTGAACTATCTTAGAAGCCAGATAATTCGCATCATCGATAGTATCCTCTACGCCAACACCCAGAAAGATTAACACACCCTTGCCAATTTCCCCAACAACCGCACCACCAACCATGACCCTGGCCGTCTTTACCCGCTGCACAACCGCCCTCATAAAGAACTCCCTCTCAAGTTTAGATAATGTTTGTCGGGTTTCTTGAGTTTATTGTGTTTTTTGTGTTAAACCCTATGAACTCAACAAACACAATAAACACTATATGAAACCGGCAGTAATTCTCATTAATCCCTGGATCTATGATTTTGCAGCCTATGATCTCTGGGCAAAACCATTAGGCTTATTATACTTAGCTAGCCATCTAAGGGAACGGGGTTTTTCAGTACACCTCATAGACTGCCTTGATGTCCACAATCCACTCATGAAAGATATAACTAACATAAAGAAACCCATACGCCGCAAATATGGAACAGGGAAATTTTGGAAACAAACCGTGCCAAAGCCTCCCGGGCTGTCCAGTATCCCAAGATTATACAGTCGCTACGGGATAGCTCCTCAGGTGTTTATAGAAGAATTAAAAAAGGTGCAAAGACCGGCAGCCATCCTTGTCACCTCCCTCATGACCTACTGGTATCCGGGAGTGTTCGAAGTCATCACTCTGGCTAAAGATATTCATCCGGATGTTCCGATAATACTCGGTGGAATATATGCCACATTATGCCCTGAGCATGCCAGAAATTATTCTCATGCCGATCTAATTATCTCCTCACCCAGTCAATTTTGGCCTTTAAAGTTTAGTCAGTTCTTGGAAAAAAATATACCAAATTTTCTTTCTGAAGAAAAGGCTCAACCTTTTTTTCCTTACCCAGCCTTTGATCTACTTTCTGAGATAGATTATATCTGCCTGCTGAGTTCCTCTGGATGCCCTTTCAGATGCACATACTGTGCCTCACATTATCTCAGCCCCTCTTTTATCAAGAGGGAGCCACGAGAGTTATTTGAAGAGGTTTTCTTTTGGAGCACAAAATATCACATACAAGACTTTGCCTTCTATGATGATGCCCTTCTTGTAGATGCAGAAAATCATATCTGTATCTTTTTAGAGGAAGTGGTAAGGAATAACCTCAATCTACGATTTCATTGCCCCAACGGTCTTCACATCACCTATATAGATAAAATTACAGCAGACCTCCTTTATAGGGCAGGTTTTAAAACGATCAGGCTGGGATTGGAGACCTCTGACACAAAGCTCCACAGAAATTTGGGGGAAAAGTTTTCCACAGGTGAATTCGAGCGGGCCGTCAACCAGCTTAAAAAGGTGGGGTTTACCACGAATCAGATAGGAGCCTATATCTTGATGGGTCTTCCAGGACAGTCCTGTGATCAGGTAGCTGAAACAATCACATATGTTGGAAAAGCGGGAGCTGTGCCCTATTTAAGTGAATACTCGCCCATACCGCATACTAAGATATGGAAAGAGGCAGTAGAGGTATCCCGATTTGATTTAGCATCGGATCCACTCTTCCATAATAACACCATTTT
>QMLT01000338.1 GCA_003646875.1 Deltaproteobacteria bacterium | reverse complement strand
TTGCAGGCGGTTATGGAACTTTATCAGAGATAGGCTTTGCCCTGAAGATCGGAAAGCCAGTCATAGGCCTTCAGACCTGGCCGGGTATTGATGGGATCGATTACGTCGAAACACCTAAGCAGGCAATTAATATTGTAGCCAAGTACTTATCAAGTCTAAAGTAAAAGAAAAAAAAGATCCTAACTCTGATTGTTCTTTCAGGGGCTTATTTGATGAATAAAATGTTTAATGCAAAATCTGGCTAAGGAATAGTTTCGTTCTATCGTGCTGCGGGTGTTCAAAAAATTCCTCCGGTGTGTTTTCCTCCACAATTTGACCAAAATCCATGAAAAGTACTTTGTGAGCGACGCTCTTGGCAAAACCCATTTCATGGGACACCACAATCATGGTCATGCCTTCTCGCGCAAGTTCTATCATAGCATCAAGCACTTCCTTGATCATTTCAGGGTCAAGCGCAGAGGTAGGCTCATCAAAGAGCATGATTTTAGGATTCATGCAGAGACTGCGAGCAATAGCCACACGTTGCTGCTGCCCGCCTGAAAGCTGCCCTGGATATTTTTTGGCCTGTTCAGCGATGTGCACCTTTTCCAGATTAAACATGGCTATTTCTTCTGCCTCGGACTTGGGGAGTTTTCTCACCCATATAGGCCCTAATGTCAGATTATCGATAATAGTGAGGTGTGGAAAAAGATTGAAGTGTTGAAAGACCATGCCCACTTCTGCGCGGATTTTCTCGATATCTTTGATGTTATTGGTAAGCTCAATTCCGTCAACGATAATATGACCCTTTTGATGTTCCTCCAGCCTATTGATACAACGTATCAGGGTTGATTTCCCGGAGCCTGAAGGGCCGCAAATAACGATACGTTCCTTTTTTTGCACTTTAAGATTGATGCCCTGAAGTACATGGAAGTCGCCATACCACTTGTGCATATCGGTAATTTCAATCATCGCATCATCAGACATGTTTTTTTCAGCTTTCTTTGATAATCCCTTGTTCATAAAAGCCTCTCATTGCGTGTTATACCCTCTTGTTACTCATTACTCGTCACTTGTTTCTTGTCAATCCTCAATCCTTACTCGTTATTTATTGCTGTTCACCAGCAGACAACTCTTTTTCCAACTTTCGGCTATAATTGGACATGGAAAAACAGCCTAAGAAATAAAGGATGGCAATAAAAATATATGCTTCACGGCTGAATCCCATCCATTCAGGGTTGGAGAGCACGGATTGGGTTGTCTTCATCAGGTCCCATAGAGCGATTATTACTACTAGAGATGTGTCTTTAAAGGCTGAAATGAGAATACTCACAGTGGGCGGAATTACGATCTTTAGTGCCTGAGGTAAAATAATTAATCGCATAGTTAGGTAATAATTAAGTCCTATTGAGTCCGCTGCCTCATACTGCCCACGGGACATTCCCTGCAATCCTCCACGAACCACCTCCGCGATATAAGCAGCAGTAAAAAGAATAATGGCCACCTGTGCCCTGAGAATTTTATTGATGGTGATCCCTTCTGGCAAAAACAGCGGAAAAATAATCGAGGACATGAATAGAAGACTGATCAAGGGAACCCCACGTATTAACTCAATATACAGGACACAGAGCCATTTCACGCCAGGCATTTTCGATTGACGACCCAAGGCCAGGATAACACCAAGCGGATAGGCCGCAGTGAGCCCAAAAACAGAGAGCAAAAGTGTCAGAGGCAATCCTCCCCACTGGGTACTTTCAACCGGGGCCAGTCCGAAAAGACCACCCTTCATGAGCACGCCCATAGTGAAAAGTCCCACGATCCACGCATAACCTAATGGTTTTTTCCAATGTTTTCTGTCCCTGCTGTAAAAAAAGAGACCGAAGAGAATAAACATGGCGACCAGGGGACGCCACTGCTGTTCGTAGGGAAAGAAACCAAAGATAATAAAACGGAAGTTGTTATAGATAATGGACCAGCAGGCGCCATCGATTCCCCGGCATGCCTTTGCAGAGGTGTGCCACACACTGTCAATGAATGCCCATTGAAATAATGGTGGTACGATTTTCCAGAGCAGGTACAGGGTCACAACCGTGAGAATCGAGTTAAAAACATTGCTGAACAGGTTGGATTTTACCCATCCTATAACCCCCACGCTGGTTACAGGGGGTTTTAATTCTTCTGTTTCTGTCATTTTGATAGCTTCTTCCATGTGTCTCACTATCTTTCTACCAGAGCCACTCTTTTATTGTACCAGTTCATAAAGGCCGATGTTGAAAGGCTGAAGATAAGATATAATGCCATGATCAGGGCTACACCCTCAACTGCCTGTCCTGTTTGATTGATGGTTGTATTGGCCACTGAAACAAAGTCGGGGTATCCGATAGCCACGGCCAGGGAACTGTTTTTTGTCAGGTTAAGCATCTGACTGGTTAGGGGTGGAATGATGACCCTGAGGGCCTGGGGCAAAATCACCAAATTTAGAATAGGAGCCGGTTTTAGACCGATTGACATGGCAGCTTCTCTCTGGCCTTTACTGACTGACTGTATGCCTGCCCGCACGACTTCGGCAACAAAGGCAGCAGTATATAAGATAAGCCCAAGCAAAATGGCAATAAACTCAGGGCTTAAAACCATACCACCCTTAAAATTAAACGCTATAAGTTCGGGGGCATCCATTTTCATTGGAGTATCAAATGCCAACCAGGTAATCAATGGAAGACCAATTACGATAGCTATGCCGAAACGGAAGACCGGGAAAAACTTCCCTGTTTTTTCCTGCCGTTTTTTAGCCCATCTACGTATGAGGTAAACCACGACACACCCAACGAAAAGGGACAAAAGCATATATTTATGTGCAGGGTGCGCTGCCGGGACTGCAAAGGCTACCCCGCGGTTACAG
>QMLT01000337.1 GCA_003646875.1 Deltaproteobacteria bacterium | reverse complement strand
TTAACAAACTTTTCATGGCCGGGTACATCCACAATGCCAATAGTGAGCCCGCCTGGCAACGTGAGATGGGCAAAACCCAATTCAATGGTTATACCCCTCTCTTTCTCTTCCTTTAGCCTGTCTGTGTCAATGCCTGTCAGGGCCTTAATAAGAGCGGTTTTACCATGGTCTATATGGCCTGCTGTGCCAAGAATAATCTGCTTCATTATTTCCCCTCATTATACGCCGCGGAAAGGTGCCAGAGTTACCTGTTTTCTAGTTGGAAATTTACGCAAACAATTTGATTGACGTTCAATCAACTATTTGTTAAATCTTATTTATCTTTTTACCGTTAGCTCAGTCCCGATGTTAGCGGGATTTCGCTGAAACTCAATGGTAGAGTTCCGACATAGTCCGAATTAACCATTTGGTAGGCGTCGGCTGAGATGACAACCGAACTCCCGCTACCTGTGGGATTATGTCTCGGAGATTGTCGAAGGGCCTGGCTTTAAAAAAATCACAACAAAGCTTTTGCTATCGTCATGACTCGAGGTTTATGTGATTTTTTCAAATTCCATATTAAGATTGTAAACAGACCAGGCAGGTCTGAATAAAACTTTCAAATTTCCTCTTCTTTCTTCATGCAGGTAATCCTTTGTCACAATCACGGCCTTTTTAATTCCCACATGTTTAATAAATGTATTATAAACCTTTGGAACGATCTTCTGACGTGTAATTGCATATTTGACTTCAATTGGTATAATATCATCCCCGTTGACAAATAAAAAATCTATCTCAGATCCTGTGACAGTGCGGTAGAACCACAGATAGTCTCTATCAATAGATTTCACAAGTTCGGAAAAGACAAAATTTTCTACTAATGCGCCAGTATCTGGCCTTTTATCAAGTGATTCAAACTGGCCAAAAACCGCGTTTCTTATGCCAGTATCACAAAAGTAGACCTTTGGTGTCTTTATGATAGCCTTTCCCAGGTTTACAAAGTAAGGGCGGATAAAGCTCATCACATACGTTTCATCGAGGGCAAAGAGGTACTTTTCAACAAAGTGACGGCTTAATCGTATGTTTTTTGCCATCTCGTTGATCTTGCAAAGCCCTCCTGTCTGGTGAGCTAAAAACTGAACCATACGGTTGAATCCGCCAATGTCCTCGATCTTTAAAAAATCACTAATATCTTTTTGCACATATGATTGGTATATCTCCTTTAACAGTCTTATTTTGTTATCAGCCCCATCCAATTTCACAACCCCTGGGTAGCCTCCAAAAAGAACAAACTCTTCCATAAGATACTGATACCGATCTGATTCAAATCTTATTATTCTTGTCAATTCCTCATGTGTCTCAATCCCTTTATATTGGAGGAATTCCCTAAAGGTAATAGGATATAATTCAAAAAGATGTTTTCTTCCGGTGAGAGTTTCCTTAACTTGACCTTTTATCTGAAGAGAGGAGGAACCTGAGACGATGAATTTAAGATTACCCCCGAGATCATAATATCTCTTTAACAAGAGCCCTATTTCTGATACACGCTGGGCCTCATCAAGAAATATATAGGATGTTTTTTCAGGACTTCCATAATATTTTATAAAATCCAGAAAGTCTCGGTCATTATTAATGAGATCGATTAAATTAAAGGCATCAAAATTAAAGTAAAAAATTTGTCTTGGATCAATGCTTTCCTCGGTGATAAGCCTTTCGATCATCTTTTTCATTAAAAAAGTCTTACCGGCCTGTCTGGAGCCTACCACTACAGTTATCTCTTTTTGATTGAGATCATCAAGCAGTCGATCAAAGATATTTCTTTGAATATACTTCTCTTTCGGGAAATTATATCCCGGGCCTCGCCATGGATTTTGAAGATCAAAGGTGCTTTTCATATAGATTTCTTAACCATTAATTGCAAGATACCTTGATATTTTGCAATTGAATTCTAAAAATGTCAAGATAATAATACCCTTTTCATCGCCACTCAAAGTCCTGAGAAAAAAGGGGTAATTCACAATTCAAAATGTGAAACCACACCTCTTGAAATGAAAGATTGGTTAGAAAAGGTGCCGAGAGAGGAAAAAAGCCAGTTTGAGATGAGCAAAACAAGTTGGTCTAGCAGATGATGATAATATAGATGTCGATTTTTGCCTTAATTTTATGTCGCTATTTTCTCGACATATTTTGCTAAAAAATGTTATTTTATAATAGCCTTTTCCAAAATTAAAAATACAATAATATCAGATAGTTACAAAGCATACCGAGAGGCATTTCCTAAACCATAAAAATAGTAATTATTTCAACTACTTACAGAAAGGAGAATATCAAATTACACTATTTTTTGCCTATTTTTAGGGCCTCTTTTGAGCGGTTTAGGAAGAGGTAATTTTGGGAAGACCTCATTTTATTATGATTTAACCTATTGCCTTTTTTATAGAATCACATCCTAAACCTTAGAGATATGGTATCCTTCAGAGGTACGTTTTCCCATACCTTCCCAAAAATGGAGGATGCCATGCACCAATATTTCCTTCTCGCCCCAGAGTCCATCCCTCCGAGGGCCAGATATGAGAAGCTCTTTGACAATTTACCTGAGCTCCCCTCGGAGCGCACCCGGCAGGGCAGACTCCCTGTGCCGAGAGATGCACTGCTCAAGGGGTTGATTTACCGTAACCTCAGGGGCATCACCAAGCTGGTAGAGCTTGAATTTGAACTGCGGAACAACCCCTCAATCGCTGAGCCCTTAGGGCTCGATCCTCGGAAGAAGCCACCCTCTGATGAGCGATTCTCTGAGTTTTTGCGCTCTAACCCAAATGGGTATTTCCAGCACGTGAGGGAAGCCCTGGTGCACCAACTCATCACCGAAGGGGTGATCTCCGGCCGGGGCGTGGGATTGGATTCCTGCCCCATT
>QMLT01000336.1 GCA_003646875.1 Deltaproteobacteria bacterium | reverse complement strand
CTTCAAGGGGGTCATAGGCCGGCATAACAGGCTCTACCTCGACCTTTCGAGGGGCTGCCTTTTCTAAGGAATCTCTTAGTTCTTTCTGATTTTTGTCAAGCTCCTCAGATTCCTTAGCTATTTCCTTTGAAAGGGAGTCTGTGGATGGCTTTTCAGTCTCAAGTACAGGGCGTGGGCCAAACGTACATCCTGCAAGAAACAGGGACATAAATATTATTGACAATATCATTAATCTTTTCATCCACCCTCCTTTAAGGCGCTTTTGCTTTTCTGCTTACCTTTTTCTCTTTCTTGATCTCCCTTATTCTTTCTCTAACAGGTATCCACTCTTCTAGTCTATGTTTGCTAACCAATACGCGGTTTGGCTCAATTCGCACTATCCTGCCACCATCCGGAAGGGAGGATCCTTCCGGGTAAAAGGCTCCATCAATAACACAGAATCTTTTCTTGCCAGAAGAGAATGCAAGCGTAAGAGAATAATTCATTCGAGTTGGCAAAATAACTTTTCTACCACGTTTGGTAAATTTAGGCCTTTCCATCGGTTGATAACCAAATAATCTGAGATCCACCGGAGATATATTTTCTCTTCGTGGTTGAGCAAGAGCGACTATTCTCTCTTCCAATCCCTCTATCTCTTTTATAGTAGAGGAGTCTGGAACAGAAATGCTGGGAAAAGGCTTAATTCTGCTAATACGTATCTCATCTGCTATTTTATAAGAGGCATTAATGGCATATAAGACTGTTGCTGTCAGAGCAAGTAAGATCAGTACTACAGATAAAATGCCGTAGTGTTTTCTCTTCACTAAATCCTCTTTGTTAATTTGGTAAGGAATTCAGAGTTGCTGATTTCTGTATTAAACCTACTTTCTTTTACAATATATCCCTTTTGTGTTAGAGTTTTTATAAAGATCTGATATCCTTTGTAGGCCATACCAAAAGGAGCCTTTACATTACCAAAAATTTCAACCATCATCTCATTCCTTGAATAATCCATCTTAAGGATATCAATTTTCATATCAGCAGAGAGGGCGTCGGATATATCGTTAATCACCTCTTTATAAGAAGGAGCCCTCTGGTAGGAAGCCAAATCCTTTACAAATGAAAGTGTCTCTTTATATTCAATTTGGGGAATCTCCTGTTTAGCCCTCATCTGAATAGAGGCCTTCTTTCCTTCCAATGCTATTAAGTCCTTTTGAAGCAAATCTATCTTTTGATTGTACCAGAAATATCCACTCAATAATAAAAGGCCAGTCAAAAGGAATAAGGCATTAAGGTATGGGGACCATTTCTGAGTGTAATAAAGGGTCTTTTCTGTTCGAGATGCGATCCCCTTGGCCCCAGATAGCATCCTGATTGCCCTTAAAAAAGAAAGATGGTATTCCTTTTCATTGAAGACTATTACCTCTTCTTCGAAAGAAAAGCATTTATTCTCCATCTCCTCATCCCACTCCGGCTCAACTCCGCTATCAATCCAGTTAAGAAAAAGGATTCTCTCCGTTTTAATCCTGTTTTCTGACTCCACTGTTTTAATATCTGTTCTTACCGTATCCCAGAGGGTAGAGATCTGTTCCTCGCTTGTATCAAACGCAACACATCGGTTTGCGTAATAAACCTTTTTTTTTGTCCCTATTATCAAATCAGCAAAGCGGCTATGCTGAAAAACAATGGCCACCGGATTTCGAGGCCGCATATGCTTTAAGACATGATAGAGAACAGTAAAAAGAGGAAACAAAATTACCGAATCTTCATGCTCCTTGATCTGGTCAGAATATTGATAGAAAAGGCGTGTGGGAAGGGCGGTAAAAAAGATATCTGTAGTGTTTTTCCCTTTTTTCTTTTTCCAGTGGGTAATAATAGAAACCGGTTCTGCAAACTCTCCGGATTCCTGCAGTTTTTTTCGGACCATGACCTCCACATACCTGACAGGCGCCTCTATGGCCATAGTCCTCGTAATGGACTCCTGCATATCAGAGATAAACCATTTGTTTCCCTCAATATCGTTCAATTCAACAATTTGTTCAAGTTTATTTCCCGACAAATAGTATAATATACCATCTATCTCAATTGCGTATTTTCTTGAATGTTTAAACATTACTTCTGCTTAACCACAAATGCCCCTCTAAGGGTTAACAAAATGTCTCCCTCTTTTGTCTCTAAAGAATCAGCAGAAGTCGAGGGCGGTTTGTTTTGTTTTGACTTTTTATCAGATTCTATTTTGGTTTTTACATGAAGCGTTACTGGCTTGAAATAATAGGAGGGAGAATTCGTTGTCTGTCTTAATATCTTTTCTGCCTCTTGAAAGGAGACTGGTTCCTGGATGTTAACATCATAAGAGGCCCATTTATCCTTCTCTAACCCCAGGGATCTGGAGCGATTAATAAAATTATTCACCTTAACCATAATTCGCCTTTTGCGCTCTATTTCCCGCTGCCGCTCTTTCAGCAACCGAACCTGTCTGGTCAATACCTTCAGCTTCTCCTTATTCAGGATATACGTATTGTAGGACCCCAGGAAAAAGTAGGCGGTTGTCACAAAAAAGATTGCCAAAAATGCCGAGATTATGTGTGGTTTAAAGATAGTGATTTTGAGCACCTCATTATCCTACCAGTTGCTTAGTATTTTATACCATACTGCTTATTTCAACTAAAAATCCATCTTCCAGCGGACAGAATTGGAGACAGTTGTAGGTTTATCTTCAGAACTACGAATCCAGGCAAGCGGGCCAGTCGCATCACTAGCAACTCTGATAAAGTCTCCCTTGGTTCCATCTGCCTCACCATCTATTAATCGGTCCATGGCCATAGCTAACTCTAGGGGGATCGCAGTTATATGCATATAATTATAACTGGCAGTGATGCCCGTGTGAGTGCCATAATCAAAAGTTATAGCAACAT
>QMLT01000335.1 GCA_003646875.1 Deltaproteobacteria bacterium | reverse complement strand
GCTAATTGCTAATTTTTAATTTACTTTCGTATGAGGTTGTCGGATTCACCGTTCAAGCCTGCCCGGCGGACGACAGGCGTAAACCTGGACCTTTGAACCTGTGAACGGGGAAAAATATTATCTATCAACAAATTAAGCTTGGAGGGACTGCATGTCTATGAAAGCGTTAGAAAGGGTCTTGAACGAAAGCCTGAATGATCTGAAGACAAAAGGCACTTTTAAAGGCAAAGAAACATTGATCACAGGTATAAAACCTGCTGAACCTGGTAAGGGGCCGCGCTACTATATTGAGGGCCAGGGGAATAAAGAGTTTTTGAAGATGAATGGCAATTCCTATCTGGGCCTATCCTTAAACCCGGAGGTAATCAAGGCTGAAGAGGAAGGAGCCCGAAGATTCGGCGCTGGTCCAGGAGCTGTCCGTTTTATTAGCGGTACGTATCAGCCGCATGCGGAATTAGAAGAAAGGTTAGCAAAGTTCCACAACAGAGAGGCAGCAATGATCTTCAGTTCTGCGTATTCAACCGTTATGGGTATTTTAAGCCTGCTCATATCCAGTGATACCATCGTCATAAGTGATGAGTTAAATCACAACTGTATCATCAATGCGATCAGACTATCCCGCCCTGCTGGCAAAGCCATATATGAACATTTAAATATGGCTGACCTAGATACCAAATTGAAGGAGAATATCGGCAAGGGGAAAAGAGTTATTGTGATCACTGACGGCATCTTCAGCATGAGAGGTGACTATGCGCCTCTGGACAGTATTGTTGATATCTGCAAAAAGTATGATTCAAAATATGAAGAGGGTGTTATTACTATTGTAGATGACTCGCACGGTGTTGGTTCATTCGGTAAAACAGGAAGAGGAGTTGAAGAATATACGAATACAAAAGCGGACATACTGGTGTCAACATTAGGAAAGGCATTAGGCGTCAATGGAGGGTATGTCGTTGCAAGTTCTATAACCATCAATTATCTGCGTGAAACAGCGCCGTTCTATATCTATTCCAATCCGATCACCCCATCTGAAGCAGCGGCTTCAATGAAATCCCTGGAAATTCTTGATAGTGAAAAAGGCTTGAAACTTTTAAAACAGATGCTCAGTCTGACAGAGCAGTTTGAAGAAGGGTTACAGCAATTAGGTTTCGAGATAATATCAAGTGAACATCCAGTTGTTCCCTTAATGATCAGGGACACTCAACAGACCACAGAGCTGGTCAACCATCTGTTTAATAATGGTATCTTAGCAACTGGCCTAAATTATCCAGTAGTTCCCAAAGGTGATGAGGAGATACGATTTCAAATAGCCGCTGACCAGACTGAGAATGATATCGATTATGTTCTGGGTGTATTGAAAACATATAAAGAGTCACATTAAGCATCTCACAATATTGTATTATTTTAGGTAATTTCAAAAATTTATGTAATAGCTAATAGTAGTGAATAAGAATACTTGATATATCTATTGGCTCTTATATATTACCTCCGAAAGGAGGCTATTTATGCCAAACATAAATGATTTACTCAGTGACCATGTCACCCTTCAAGTGGAGTGCCTGGATAGAATTTACCTGAATGGCTATATTCCCAATCTGCAAATACCAGGTGTCAGTTGATAGCATTCCTTGTTCAACATCGCAAGCAGAAGATCCCCTCACCAGCCCTATTGAATCAGATGACAATAAACTTTGTCAAAAATATTAAACAATATGCCGAAGACAACAACATCCCTATAGTCCATTTTGAGCGTGGACAGCGCAAGGACGATATTGCTGCCAGGATGCGTAAAAAGAGTCCTGTAAAAGATGGAGTGGTGTTCATCGGTATTGCTCAAGAAAAGGCCTATGCCTTCAAGGGCCGCAAGAAGAGTCAAAGAGGCTATGTGGGTTTTGACTATTCCCGCCAATCAGTATATGTAAATTACTACTATTTTTACATCAACGATACTAATTTTGGCCCGGCCTTCATCAAGATCTGCAGCTATGTTCCTTTCCCCATTAAGGTTTATATTAATGGTCACGAATGGGTCAAGAGACAGTTAGAAAAGAAAGGCATTGCCTTTGAAGCCCTTGATAATGGCTTCCTGACCTGCTCTGATCCCCAGAGCCTCCAGAAGATTTCTGACCAACTTAGCAATCCTCAGATCGAGGCATT
Organism: Deltaproteobacteria bacterium; assembly: GCA_003646875.1. GTDB lineage: Bacteria > Desulfobacterota > DSM-4660 > Desulfatiglandales > B25-G16 > B33-G16. Next base: position 738 of record QMLT01000335.1, on the reverse strand, counting down.
CTTCTATAAATGGATCAATCTCCTGCCCTATCCGCTCACCAAAGAAGATCAATGGGCTGGCTTTCAACATCGCCTCTCTGTCTGGCAGCTTGAGGTAAGCTTGACCCAGGTCTTTGACCGCCCTCTTCAGGGAAGGCAGTTCTTTGAGGAGGTAATCAGGGACAACCTTGATCAGGGTCGCCCTGATAGAGTCCAATTGATATTTGGACGTAAGATCACCAAACGCACTCCTGGGCGCTTCCAAACCCGTGTTATCCAAAATGGTGTCCAGCCCAGTTTACATATTAATTACAAGAAGTCTCATGTCAAACAATACTTCAAAGAGAACAGGGCCTTAAGAACTGAAACAACCATCAATGACACAAAGGATTTTTCTATTGGGAAAGATATCTCAAATATTAACTACCTTCAACAAATAGGTCGCAGTATCAATCGACGTCTTTTAGATGTCCAACGCGTCAGCCATAATTGTGGTCTTTCTGGTGAAACAATTGAGCGGGTAGTCAAACCCACCATCGGTAAAGATGGTCAACCGGCTCCAGGGCTAAAGCTTGGGCCTGCCCGCCATCGCTCTCGCTCAGGCGAGGCGGGCGGGGATACCCGAGTCATGGCCCTCCTTGTAGCCTTAACATTGTTCTTTCCTCTGCTCAATGGTTTCCGCAATGCTGAACTCAGAAAGCATGTGGCAGACTTACTTGATATGGACTACAAGCCTACAATGATGACCTATGATTTGAG
>QMLT01000334.1 GCA_003646875.1 Deltaproteobacteria bacterium | reverse complement strand
CCCCCTGCATCCAGGAATATATCAAAAAGTCCATCTTTCATGGCCTGCCTATAAATGTATGGTGTGGCTGGAATGATTATCAACCTAATATTGGCTGATATTTTGTGCCCCCTTAGTACTCTGGCGGCCTCCCTTAAGTCATCCAGCCTTCCATTAGTGCAGGAGCCAATTACTGCCTGGTCAATAGATACTTCTCCTACCTCACTTATCCCCCTGGTGTTGCTTGGAAGATGAGGAAAGGCAACCTGCGGTTCGATTTTTGAGACATCAAACTCCAGAATCTCAGAGTACTGGGCTTGGGCGTCGCTTTTATAAAACCGATAACCCCTCTTGGCTTTTGCCCTGATGTATTCTTCTGTAGCGCTATCTGGTATAAAGACTCCATTTTTTGCCCCGGCCTCTATGGCCATGTTTGCCATGGTGAATCTTCCAGACATGGGGAGTTGATCAATGACCTCACCAGTGAATTCCATCGACTTGTAAAGCGCTCCATCTACACCTATCCTTCCTATTGTGTAAAGGATTAGATCTTTCCCGCTTACCCAGGGCCTCAGATGCCCCTTATAGATCAACTTTATGGTTTCAGGAACCTTGAGCCATAATTCACCTGTGCTCATAGCAGCGGCTAGATCTGTGCTGCCCACACCGGTGGAAAAGGCCCCAAGGGCGCCGTATGTACAGGTATGACTGTCAGCGCCTATAACTAAATCACCTGGAAGAACTATGCCTTTCTCTGGAAGAAGTGCATGCTCAATGCCTGCCTGACCTACCTCGTAGTAGTGTGTAAGTTCCTGGTCCATGGAAAACTCTCGTAAAATTTTGCACTGCTCGGCTGATTTAATATCCTTATTCGGGGTAAAGTGGTCTGGAATCATAACTACCTTTTCCTTGTCAAAGACACTTTTCGCGCCTGTTTTTTTAAACTGCTCAATGGCTATAGGCGCAGTGATATCGTTACCGAGCGCTATGTCCACCCTTGCATTTATCAACTGACCAGGGTGAACCTCTTTAAGGCCGGCATGGACTGCCAGGATCTTCTGTGTAATTGTCATTTCCATATGCAAACACTCCTTATATCTCAATAATAGTTACTCATAAGCCTGTAAACCCACTCTGGAATGATTGGAGTTTCAACTCGGTCTCGGGGGTAATAGGGTTTTATATCCAGAACAGGTGTTCCATCAATTGCATCAAGCCCTTTTGCCGTAAGAACATTTTTTCTCTTTTAATTATTTCTACACATGTCACTCCAATCGGATTTGGCCTTCTTTTAGCCTTTTGGGGAAATATACCCACATATGGCATATCATCTCTTCCCTGGGGGCGTCTTCTTAGTCTTATTCTCTCTTTTTCTGTAGCCAGATGCATGAAATAGATGATTAAGGCATTTGAAAAATCTTCAAGCCCTAAGAGGCCATCGGCATATTGTTCATTAAGAACAACCTTAGATATAACCATTCCCCAGTTTTCATCCACAGACTCCTTTACGGGCGAAAGAATAGTGCCAATTAGCTATAATTTAACCTTCATTTTGTTTTGTAATCTAAAAAATTATATCCAAAGTACCACATTGTTTTAAGGACATGATTTGAATAGCCGCACAAATTATGAGCATAAATTCTTTTTTATCCGTGGAATTATTGACTTTTATCCTTTTCCTGTTTTCATCATAGTCTGTAGCTAAGATAGTTTTTCCTCACCTCATTTTTTCTTAAACATCTAACAAAAAATGTTAGCTGGATTGCTCATAATGGTCTCGATAGTGTTTTTTTCCGCCTCTTTAATATGCTTTTTTAGGAACCTGATAAGTTCTTTCCAATTGTTTTTCTTCAGGTATGCGATAATGAGCTCATGATCATTTTGGCCTTTAAATAACCTCTTTTGCTCTCTAAAGCCTATGTTTGCAGCCATAATAAGTTTTTCGCTCATGGCATTAAACATCTGATAGAGAAGCCGGTTTTCTCCATATAGAACAAAAGTCCTGTGCATTTGCCAGCTCGCCTTGGCGTATTCGGTAAGATTCTTTGCCTCTAGCAGCTTTCGGCTATTACGAACAATTTTTTCCAGTGAAATTATTTTTTCCTCATCCATGTTTTTAAGGGCCAATTTAACACCTTCAAGCTCTATTATGCCTCTAACAAAATAAAGGTCTTTTATATCCTGGATGCTTATCCTGTTTATAAAATAGCCGACATTAGGTATCTTTTTGACAAAACCATCCCTTTCTAGCTTGCTCAATGTTTCTCGTATTGGTGTTCTGCTTACACCAAACTGGGAAGCAATTTCATTATCCACTAATTTTTGTCCAAACCTGTATTTAAGGTCTATGATATCTTCCTTTAATCTTTCATAAATATGACTGCTTGCATTACCCATAAGATTCTTATGAATACCAAAAAAGTAAAATTGTATTTCTCAGAAAGTTAAAAGCTGAGTAACGGGATGAAGTTTTCGCGAAAATCATTAATATAGGAATCCTGAAAATCTTATATGTTTGGTAACAACTAATTATTTTAGTTGAATTTTTATGAATTATTGGTTACGGATTTCATCTGTAATATCAGGATATTATAATTTTACAAAGTGGGTTTCTATATTTCAACTTTGCAGAGTATTATATGTTATTGTATACAATGATTATTCTTATATAATATAGTTTTTATATTGTCAAGAAAAAATACGAAGCTTCTCAGTACGTTTGGATCTCAGTCATTGGGGGTTGGAGTCTAATACATCTACCTTGAAGGAGGACGGTAGGGTGATAGCTTAACCGGAGTTGAAAATCAGGCCAACCTTTTCATTTCTGATATCTTTAGTGTCAATTTCGTAACTCTCAATAAGTTGGGGCAGCAGCTTAAAAAATGCGGCATATCATTTAAAGGAGCCTGGGTGTGT
>QMLT01000333.1 GCA_003646875.1 Deltaproteobacteria bacterium | reverse complement strand
GAAAAGGTGCTGAGGAAAATGAATTTAGCCAGCAAAAAAGACATTGACAAGATTGAAAAGAGGCTGAAACGTCTCGAAAAAAAAGAGACAGCGGGTAGTTAGGGAGACATATCTCAATGAAGGATATTGTCCACAAAAAACAAAACGCCCCCGCGCCAAAGATAGGGTTAGCCCTTGGCAGCGGCTCTGCCCGCGGTTGGGCTCATATCGGGGTAATTAAGGCCCTGACTGAGGCAGGCATCCACGTGGATTATGTTGCCGGCACCAGTGTCGGCGCGGTTGTGGGGGCTGTATATGCTTCCGGCAGGATCGACTCCTTCAAAGACGTTGTTCTTCAGCTCGACTGGAAAAAGATCGCCTTTTTCCTTGACGTTGTGTTCCCAAAATCCGGATTGATCGATGGCAATAGGATTGCTGAATTTATTCGAAGTCATGTAGGAGAAAAAAATATTGAAGATCTCTCCCTCCCATTCTGCGCCGTATCCACTGATCTTGCCACCGGAAAAGAGGTTGTTTTTCAAGATGGAGACATTATTGAGGCAGTAAGGGCAAGCATCTCTGTGCCTGGGGTCTTCACGCCGGTCAGGAAAAGCGGTGCAATTTTGGTCGATGGTGGCCTGGTCAATCCCGTGCCGGTGAGTGTTGTAAGAAAGATGGGAGCTGATCTGGTTATTGCAGTTGATCTCAATCACGATATCATCGACAAAAAAGGGCTCAAAAAAGCCTCCATTACAAATTCCAGTGCCTTGGCTCACAACCCAGGAACAATGCAGGGTTTAACAAAAGGGAGCAAAATATTGGATGCCTTAAACAATAGACTCGAGACGCTTGATCTCGCTGCTTTAACACATATAAGGCAATGGATGGCCAGAGACCCGATGCCTAATATTTTCGAAGTATTGATGACCTCAATCAATATCATGGAAACCCAGATTACTGCTACACGATTAAAGGCTGATCCGCCTGAGGCGCTGATTCAACCACATCTGGGTCACATCAGATTCCTGGAATTTAATAGGGCAGAGGAGGCTATTGTTGCAGGATATGAGGAGACTAAAAGGATAAAAACATGTTTATCCGAAAAATTGGCGTGATAGGCCGCACTTACCGTCACCTTAATCGATACCGACAGATCCTTGCCATCCTTTTTAAATATGGATTTGGGGATCTGGTGGACACCCTGAAGATTGAGCAGTACCTTGAAATCGGTCTTCAGATGATCTCCAGGAAGCGACGGGAGCAGGTGGAAAAACTCACCAGAGCGGAAAGGGTTAGAATAGCACTGGAAGAGCTTGGGCCAACATTTGTAAAACTGGGCCAGATCCTTTCTACCCGTCCTGATCTCATTCCTGTAGAATTCATACAAGAACTTTCGAAGCTTCAGGATCATGTTCATTCCTTCCCATATGCCGAGGTAAAGCAGATCATAGAGTCAGAGCTCGGCGCATCTCTTGGCGATGTCTTTCAACGCTTCGATCAGACACCTCTTGCCGCCGCCTCCCTCGGGCAAGTCCATCGAGCGCAACTTGCTGACGGAGAAGAGGTCGTTGTCAAGGTCCAACGCCCAGGTATCCACAAAACTATCGAAGTCGATTTGGAAATCATGCTTCATTTAGCCTCTCTAATGGAAAGACATCTTAAAGGTTGGGATTTGCATCGCCCCACCAAGATTGTGGAAGAATTCGCGCACACCCTGGAAAGGGAATTAGATTACAACATTGAAGCCTCACATATTGAGCGCTTTGCTAAGCAGTTCATGGGTGATCAGACCATATACGTTCCAAAGGTATATCGCGATACCACAACCACACGAGTTCTCACCATGGAGTACGTGGGCGGCATAAAGGCCTCTGAGATCGATCAACTACAATTAGCATCTCTGGATCAAAAAGAGATCGCACACCGAGGCGCTGATTTGATCCTGAAACAGATTTTCGACTACGGTTTTTTCCATGCAGACCCGCATCCCGGCAACATATTCATTCTACCTAACAATGTCATCTGCTATTTAGACTTCGGCATGATGGGACGTATTGACCGCCAGACACGTGAAGACTTTGCTGATTTGGTTATGAATATTGTTAGCCGGGATGAAGGAAAGGTCGCAGATGCTCTGCTAAAACTTACCCTCTGGGAGGATGAACCGGACAGAAGCACCCTGGAAAGGGAACTGGGCGAGTTTATGGATCTGCATTTCTACCGCCCACTAAAGGAACTGGAACTTGGAAAACTGCTACGGCAACTTTTGGACATGGCTTCAAAGCATCGTCTGCGTGTTCCGCCAGACCTGTTTCTGATGCTGAAGGCACTCAGTACGGTGGAGAGTCTGGGAAGTTCGCTCGACCCAGATTTTGATATTACGACACATGCAGCCCCTTCTATTCGGCGTATTCAGCGGGAGCGCCTTCATCCCCGTCGTGTCGCCGCAGATATGTTTGACACTGGAGCTGAAATTGTTTCACTAGTAAAGGAGATCCCCCGCGAACTGCGCGATATTTTGAAGCAGGTCAGACAAGGGAAGGTGAAGCTGGAATTCGAACATCGAGGTTTGGAGCCGATGCTTACGACCCATGCTCGGATCAGCAACCGCATTGCCTTTGCCATCGTTCTCGCCTCTCTGGTCATTGGTTCCTCACTAATCGCTCTTGCTGACATTCCACCTAAATGGTATGGGATTCCCGTCATAGGACTCGCAGGTTTTCTGTTAGCCGGTGTGATGGGATTCTGGTTGCTGATTTCCATTTTAAGGCGAGGAAAGATGTGAAAAGAATGCAAAATCTATTTGACAAACCGCATTTCAGTAATGTATGAAGGTGCAGATTTTTTCACGTGACACCCTTAAATAGGAAAAGAAACCATGACCTTTTTCTCAAAAGGAATAACGCTAAAAAAGAAG
>QMLT01000332.1 GCA_003646875.1 Deltaproteobacteria bacterium | reverse complement strand
CACACCGGTTCATAATTATCGGGTTAAATTTCCCCTAATTTTATTCTTGAGATAAAAAGCCGTACTTTTTGAACGTTACTAATTATTTAATCAATATTCCAAGGCCATTCGAGAGGGAAAAGCCAATATTTATCCGCGACGAAAATGACCTGACCAATGTCTCTACAATTTATTATCCAATGATATGCTCCTGTACCTTTTGTCTTTAGTCAAGAAATACTTATATTTAATTATGCCTAACCTCATTTCCTCACATGAATGTTTGACCCTTAGCTTTTCAATGCTTTTTATAATTAATTTATTTACTGTTTATCTAAAATTATTTTTTTATAGTATTTTGGTGGGTGGTTTGATAAAATTTATATTATTTGTAAGACGAGGAAACCTCAATGCTAATTTTTAAGGACTTCCATGAAACAAGCAGTATACAAGCCACGGTTTTCATGCCTGGTTTCAATTTCGTCACTGCTAAGATCCTCAAAAGTTTACTCGACCTAGGATCATCCTTATTTGATGGAGATCCCACAGTATTGCCTCTTCCAGAAGATGCTCCGGTTGATATACCTAGGGTCACTTTAAAAAATCGAGACAGTTCTATGAGGCTTGAAGTTGCACCCTTAAGGATCAATTTTTTTCGAATTAAAATTAATGAGGATGATAGGATAGCTACCGGTGAGTTTATTAGTACGGCTGGAGACTTTCTTAAAAAGGTCCTTAACAATATTGGAGCCGGATGTGGGCGGATGGCAGCTGTAATTAATCGTTTCTGCTACAACGATAATCCTGGGCTTGAGATAGCGAAGCATTTTTGCAAGGGACCGTTTATGGAGAAACCCTTCGACCGGCCAAACTCATTTGAAGTGCATGCTCATAAGAAGTACCCTTTTTTAAGCTCGTTTGAAATTAATAGTTGGGTAAGAATTAAGAGTGGGCGAGTAAAACCCAAGAATGGAACTCCTCATGCTATCGTGCTTGCTGAGCAGGATATCAACACCTTGGCGGAGTTGATGGATAGTAAGATATATAGCGAAGAAGAAATCTCTAAGTTCTTTGCGAATGTTATTGGGGAATTTGATAAAATTCTCAAACTTTATTTTCCCAGCAATTAGAGAAAAAGTCAACAGAGGTATTCAACATGAATTCCAAGAATTGGGATAACGCGCATGAAAATAATTTCTTTAAGTCATTCGAGATTGATCGGCTTTGGAGTGTGTTTAGTTATGGCCCTCTTTTTTGGGGGGCTAGAGCAATTAGTTATCAGCCAGAGGAGGAAATTCTTGAATCTGCAACTGAACCATTTCAATTAATTGATAATATCTCAAAGGGCAACATTTTGCTAAAAGGACTCGAGACTTCCTCAAGTTCAGAAGTAGATCTGCCAGAATCAGCTTGGTTTGTCGATGCGAACCGGAAAATTATCATTGGTTCCTTGAAACCTTTACTGTCTCGTGACTTGACAGGAGTAATGGGCAGTTGGCAGAGAAAGCTGCTACCGCCTCAATGGACAGTGAAGGAAAAATTTAATGAAGCTTTCAAAAAAATTGGGCATATTGCGACTTTGGGATCCAATTGGGACTCTTATGGATCTAAACCTATTGAAACGGATTGTATAAGTCGAGGTATTAGTATTCTCAAAGACTTGCTCCAATGGAGGGAGGAGGCTGGGATTAAGATCGTAGCGCCTTTTGTGGCGCCTCTCTCTAATGGCGGAATTCAATTTGAGTGGGAAAAGGGTACACGGTACTTTGAACTCTCGATTTTACCGAAACCTTCTGTTATTAATTATTTGGCTATGGACGAAGCTCCAGAAGGGGAGATGGTTATAGAAGGGTCTTTGAAATCTCAAGACGGACTAAAAGACTTGCTTTTTTGGTTTGTTGACGGGGCCGCTGAGAGGCTTACAGAGGCGTGGAAGATGATGACTGAGAGGAGCAAGCACTCTCAAGATGAATATAGAAACAATCCACGATGAGGATGAACTTTATCGAAGAGTTGCTGAACTATGGATCAAAGAAAGCGGCAAGCTTTCTTCAGCAGCTTTCCAAAATTCTTCTGGCACAGATGAAATGTCTGCCGACCTAGCAAGGTTGACTACTCCCCAGGCTACTGCTTTACACAAAACAAATTTTGGAGTCGCAAGTTTCTTAGCGGGCGTCGCTAGAGAGCTGAATCAAGAAGTTTTTCACAGCCCGGCGTCAGAGAACTATGCCCACTCTACTGTTAAAGGGCGAAAAACAGGGAGTATCAGAAAAAAGCTTGTAAAAAAATCTACTTTAATTAATCGGTTTAAACCACTACCTCTGGTAGTGGTACAATAAAAAGGTTTTACCGTTGGAGTAATTAGATAAGATGTACCTCCCTGAAAGGTGCCCCTAAAGCAGGGAGGTACAAAATGAGTAAACGCTTTAAGAAACTATCACATACGATATATGAATGTAAATACCACATTGTAATTTGTCCAAAATATCGATTCAGAATATTTAAAGATGATATAGCTGAATATGCTAAACAACAGGCAATTATCCTGTGCCACCAGAAGGAATTAATGGAAGTACTGGAATTGAATGTACAGCTTGATCATATTCATCTGGTGATGTCCATCCCACCGAAGTATGCTGTATCTTCTGTGATGGGATTTCTGAAAGGGAAGCTGTCCCTAAGGTTGTTTCAAAGATATGAGAAGTTAGGAAAGAGGTATTGGGGCCGGCACCTATGGGCCAGAGGATATTGCGTAAGTACGGTAGGTCTGAATGAGCAACAGATTAGAGAATATGTGAAGTGGCAAGAAAAGAAGGAAAAAGAGATCGAACAAAAGCAACTAAACATATTCAAATAGCAGATTCAAACGAGGGGTACCTTTCAGGACTAAAATAATCAAGCCACCACCTCTGGTGGTGGTAATTTGACT
>QMLT01000331.1 GCA_003646875.1 Deltaproteobacteria bacterium | reverse complement strand
CGAGATCTTCCATATTAATCTTGCCATGCTACCTATCGGTGGCGTATTTACCATGGATCCAAAACAGGCCTCTTTGGCAGCAAAGCTTTTAGGCGTAAACAAGGTTATCCCCATGCATTATAAAACGTTTCCTATTCTTGAGCAGAATGCCTCATCCTTTGTTGAAATCATGGAAAAAGAGGCGCCCAACATTGAGGTGATAGTTCTGGATCCAGGAGAAGAATATATATTATAGAATCGAGATATTCGGTTTATCTAAATGTAGATAGTGAAACTTCTTATGATTTGAAAAATTGTAATTCTTAACAATAAATTACTAAAAGATTTGAATAAGGAGGAAATATGGATTTCACACTCACCAAAGAACAGCAGGACATCCAACAGGCAGCCAGGGAATTTGCCCTTGGCGAGTTCCCTGAAAGGGCACAGGAATTTGACAGGAATGAGACATTTGATCTGGATATCTGGCGAAAGGCATGCGAACTTGGATTTGTAGGAGTATTCATAGATGAGAAATACGGCGGGGCAGGGCTTGGCTATTTTGAGCACTGCCTTATAACAGAGGAATTCTGGGCAGTAGATGCAGGTATTGGCAATGCTCTTGTCACCACTACCTTTGGTTCTGAGATAATCGGTATGTTTGCAACTGAAGAGCAGAAAGAGAAATACCTCCCTCCCCTGGTTAAAGGAGAGGCCATCATGGGTACCGCAATCACAGAACCTGATGCAGGCTCTGATCCCGCTGGTGCAACTACCACTGCTATCAGGGATGGGGATGAGTATGTGATAAATGGCTCCAAGATGTTTGCCACCAATGGAGACATTGCAAAGTATATGCTGGTTTTCTGTCAAACAGATCCTGATAACCCTGACAGACACAAAAGGCATTCATTTTTTATGGTTGAGACAGACAGAGCTGGATTTGAGGCAAATAAACTGTATGGGAAACTTGGCATACGAGCAAATGATACCTCTGAGCTCTCTCTGTCGAATGTCCGGGTTCCAGCCTCTAATATGGTGGGAGAAAAGGGGAAAGGATTTAAGGAGTTGATGGCATTCTTTAATACAACAAGACTGATGGTATGTGCTATGGCTGTCGGTATTGCACGGGCAGCGCTGGAGGAAAGTATAGCCCATATAAAGAAAAGGCATCAGTTCGGTGCACCTCTCGCATCCTTTCAGATAAACCAGTTCAAGATAGCTGAGATGGCTGCCAAGATCAGGGCCGCCAGGAATCTTTACTATGAGGCCGCATGGCTGGCCGATCAGGGCAAGATCGATCATGGATTAGTTGCCATGGCAAAATATTTCTCAGGGGAGATGGCAGTGAAGTGTGCGGATGAGGCGCTTCAAATGCACGGCGGTTATGGTTATATCGATGACTATAAAGTTCAGAGGATTTACAGGGATGCAAAAATTGTAGAGATATATGAAGGAACCAAGGAGATAGAAAAGATCATCGTGGCAAGATCTCTTTTGAGATAAATACGCTCTAAAAAGCGCCTGAAAAGTAACCAGTTTGTTTGGTGCAGATATGTCTTGTAAGCTGAAAAAGTCCTTTAGATGGGACATCATAAAATTATGAGAAAAATTAGGGGGGTTGGCAAATATGAGTAAAGTAGCTATTGTTGGAGTTGGAATAAGTAAATTTGGTAACAGAAAGGGAGTCTCTTTAAGGGAACTTGCCTTTGAGGCTTTTAAAGAAGCTGTCGAAGACGCTAAAATAGAAAAGGAGGAAATCCAATCAGTTATTACTGCATGCGCATCTGATGAGTTTGCAATGTCATTACAACCCGCAGCCCAGATTCAAGATTATCTGGGCCTAAACCCAAGGCCTCATTTCAGGACAGAGGCCGCTTGTGCCAGCGGTAGCATGGCAGTGAGGTCTGGGTGGATGACTATCCAATCTGGCCTGGCAGATATTGTTCTGGTAAACGGGGTAGAGAAGATGACAGAGGTTTCTACCGCGAGGGCTACAGAGATTATGGGTAAAGGCGGAGATACTCTTTGGGAATATCCCTTTGGCATGTCATTTCCAGGCTATTATGCCATGCTGGCGACAAACTACCTGGCTACGTACAAGGACTCTGAGAGAAGCGATTTTGCCAAGGTAGCCGTTAAGAATCATTACTATGGCACACTGAATCCGAAGGCCCATATGCAAAAAATAGTAACTGAAAAACAGGCTATGAATGGGCTCATGGTTGCCTACCCTTTAAGACTGCATGATTGTTCCCTGATCTCGGATGGGGCAGCCTCGGTGATAATGGTAAGTGAAAAAGTAGCCAAAAGATTTGAAAAGCCTGTATGGATAACAGGTCTTGGAGCTGGTTCCGAGACTCATGATATTGGAAGGAGAAAAAGTCTGACCTCCCTTGAGTCTGCATGTGTTGCAGCGGAGCAGGCCTACAAGATGGCAGGGATTACTCCCAAAGATGTTGATGTTGCCGTTGTCCATGATTGTTTTACCATAGCTGAGCTGATCGCCTATGAGGATCTGGGATTTTGTGGACGAGGTGAAGCGCCCATGCTTATCAGAAACAAGGAAACCTATTTGGGAGGCCGCATACCTGTGAATGTGGATGGGGGTCTTAAAGCCAAAGGGCATCCTGTTGGAGCAACAGGAGTAGCTATGACGGCGGAAATCGTTAAACAACTCCGGGGGGAATGTGGAGAACGCCAAGTAAAAGGAGCAAAAATTGGCCTTTCCCATAACGTTGGTGGAAGCGGGCAGTTTGTTGCTATCCATGTCTATCAGGTATGATTAGGAAGGAGATACAAATGGAATTTAAGAAATTTTCATTGATGATTAATGAAACTAAAGTGAAGTCCTATGCAGATTTTCTCGCACAGGGAAAAATAATGGCAACAAGGTGTAAAAAATGTAATAGAGAATATTACCCACCACAGT